>JAMOAF010000210.1 GCA_023621895.1 Planctomycetota bacterium | reverse complement strand
GTCGCTCGAGTGTATGACCATGAGCAAGGCCGCAGCGACTGCCGCATTCTTGTTGATCGGATGTGGCCGCGGGGTCTGAAGAAAGAGGACCTCAAGATCGACCGATGGCTGAAGCGCCTCGCTCCGAGCGCGGATTTGCGCCGCTGGTTCCAGCACGATCCCAGCCGTTGGGAGGAATTTCGCAGGCGCTATTTCGCCGAACTCGATGCGCAGCCCGATGCCTGGCGGGAGCTGGCCGAGCTGTGCGGCAGCCGCACGGTGACGCTGCTGTTCGCGGCGAAGGACCGCGAGCACAACAACGCCATCGCTTTACGAGAATACCTCGAGCGCCAGGGGCGGCTGAAGCCCGCCGCCCGCCGGGGCGCCGGTGAAAACAAAGACTCCCGCCGCCGTTTTTTGCGATCCGTTCCGAAGGGACACCCCTAAGCCAGCCCAGGGCGGAGGACGGCGAGTAAAACGAGCCGTCCGCAGCCCTGGGTCAGAAGCCGCCTCAGACCCTGTCAGCCCCGCCGGGGCGGCCCTAAAAAAAGAGGCCAAAAGCATGACTCAATCGTAGGCCAGAGTGCTTGTCCGCATTGTCTACAGCACCAAGCACCAGAAGCCGATCTCGTTCCAGGACGAGTTTCGGGCGCTCTGCCCAAGGCATCGGGTCACACTCGATGAACGCCAGGCCTGGGATTGACCAGCGCGGTCATTTATTTCTTTAGGACCGCCCCGTTGGGGCTGGCCCCGTTTTGCGCGGCTCCCGACCCAGGGCCCGCGCATGGCTCGTTTCACTCGCCGTGCTGCACCCTGGGCTGGCTTAGGGGTGTCCCTCTCGGGACGCGACGAAATAATGCGAGTTGGGGCTGGCGAGGCGAAAACCTTGGCCGTCACCAGCCCCTGCTGTTTTCAGTGCCACCAAAAGACAACCGTGGAACAAAGACGGCTAAACCAGAATAGACCAGTTTTTACCTCCCCCGCCGGCAAAACACACGCACGGCCGCATCGCACTGACTCTCCAGGGGCCGGGCGGCGGAACGCCCGGCGAAGAGTCTGGTTGCCGCGAACAACGCCGCCCGGTCCGTGGGCCTGCGCGCTCAAATCACATTTCCCTGGTCGTCGCAATAGCACGCGTCGGATTGGAACTTATCCCATTCCGCCTTGAATTCGCCGAGCTCGTCCAGATGCCGGCGAATCTCCCGGCCGCCCGCGAACCACTGGCCGCCGTCCGCCAGGACGGGTGGCGAGAGCCCTTCGGGCAGGCCTTCATACGGCCGATCGCCAGCAAACCGAACGACCCTGTGAGCCAGCACCAGCTCTGCAAGAGCCTCCTCGATCGCGTCGCATTCTCGGCAGTCATCGGTACGGAAAAAGACGATCATTGCGGCTGGGCTCCGTGAAAATTTCCCGCAGACCTCTCCTGGAATTGTTGCGGGCCGCGCGGCAGGGTCAACCGCCCTAGGAGGCGGTCACCCGGGCCCGAAGCGGGCGCAGAGACGGTCCCAGCCCTTCCTCAAGAGTCATCGGCGAGCGCTGCTCGGCTGGGCAGACCGTGCGGAGCGCGCCGGCGAAATCGACGTGCGTGATTCGTGGAAAAAGGCGGCTGCTGTTCAGATAGCCGCGTGCGCCTTGCCCCGCGTTTCGTTACGTACGCGTTGTGCCGCAGCGCAGGCGCGCCGCGCGCGGGGCAAGCCCACGCGGCGATTACGCTCTCATGAATTCCTCCCGGAATCACGCAAGCTCATTTAGTCAGCCGGCGCCGCCCGCGAGAAGGGGAGACTCCAGCGGCCTCGATTGTTCCGCGTTCGCCGGAGCAGCCGTTGGACATGCCGCTGCGTCTTGGTAAGATGGCTGGTGGTTTGAATCACTGGATCTAATCAGTTGTCGGATGCATGAGGTCTTGATTTGCCTCGACCAAGCCAGGCGGAGAAAAGGACGCTTGTCGTGTTCAGCGGTGCGGGGTTGTCCGCCGAGAGCGGCATCCCCACGTTCCGCGATTCCAATGGCCTCTGGGAGAACCACAGGGTCGAGGACGTCGCCAGTCCCTACGGCTGGCAGCGAGACCCGGCTCTTGTCTTGGATTTTTACGCGTCGCGGTTCCACGCGGTGGGTGCGGCACAGCCCAACGAAGCCCATCGAAGCATCGCCCGCCTCCAAGCGAAGTTCAACGTCCTGAACATCACCCAGAACATCGATGACCTGCTGGAGCGCGCCGGCTGCAAAAACGTTGTGCACCTGCACGGGCTGCTGACAAGGCGGAAGTGCGAGTTCCACTGGGACATCTTTGCTGATGGCAGGTTTTCATGCGACTTCAAGACCGATCAGGACGAGCCGGTCAGGCTCGGTGAGCTATGCCCGAAATGCGGCGGGCAGTTGCGGCCCGACGTGGTCTGGTTTGGCGAAGCGGTGAGTTTCAACTTCGACGGGCTGTCGGCGCTGGTTGAAGAGCTGTGCCAGAACGACGGTGTGTTCATCTGCGTCGGCACATCGGCCCAGGTCACCCCCGCCTCGCACCTGGTCCCAATCTTTGCTCCGGTCAAGGCCAAGTACATCATCGACCTGAGGGCGCGGCCAACCGGCGACTACACACTGCTGGAGGGCCCGGCCACGGCGATGATGAAAAAGCTGGCCGGCGATCTGCTGGGCGAGTGACTCCGGCGCCGCCGGCAACGCTCAGTGCGTTGGCGGCGCTTGGCCGGCTTCACCGCGAGGCTGCACCGGGCGTTCCGTTGAGCGGCATTTTCAGGACCTTGACCAGAAACGCCCATTGGTCGGCGATTTCCTCGATGGCCATCGAAGTCGGCTTGCCCGCCCCGTGGCCGGCGCGGGTCTCGATCCGGACGAGCACCGGCGCCTCGCCCGACTGGGCCGCTTGGAGCCGGGCGGCGAACTTGAAGCTGTGGCCCGGCACGACCCGGTCGTCCGTGTCGGCCGTCGTCACCAGCGTCGCCGGATACGCCACGCCATCCTTGATGTTGTGGTACGGCGAATAAGCGTAGAGGGCCTTGAACTCCTCGGGATCGTCCGCCGAGCCGTAGTCGTCGACCCAGAACCTGCCCGCGGTGAACTTGTGGAACCGCAGCATGTCCATCACGCCGACGGCGGGCAAACAGGCGGCGAACAGGTCGGGTCTCTGCGTCATCGCGGCGCCGACCAGCAGCCCGCCGTTGCTCCCGCCGAGGATCGCCAGCTTCTCGCGCCGCGTGTAGCGATGGTCGATCAGCCACTCGGCGGCCGCGATGAAATCATCGAAGACGTTTTGCTTGTTCAGCCGGGTGCCCGCCTGGTGCCAGGCCTCGCCGTATTCGCCGCCGCCGCGGAGGCAGGCTTGGGCATAAACGCCCCCCAGCTCCATCCACGCCAGCCGGCTGACCGAGAACTGCGGCGTCATCGGAATGTTGAATCCGCCGTAGCCGTAGAGCAGCGTCGGACTGTCCCCGTTCCGCGCGACGCCTTTCTTGTGCGTGATGAACATCGGCACCCGCGTGCCGTCCTTGCTCTGATAGAAGACCTGCTCGGTTACGTATTCCTCGGGATCGAAGTCGACCTGCGAACGGCGCACGAGCGTGCTCTTGCGGGTGATCAAGTCGTAGCGGTAGATGCTCGGCGGAACCGCAAAGCTCGAAAACGAATAGAATGTCTCGGTGTCCGTCCGCTTCCCCCCAAAGCCGCTCGCCGTGCCGATCCCCGGCAGCTCGATCTCGCCGACCAACTGGCCGCCGGGCGCGAACAGCTTGACCTGGCTGCGCGCGTCCTTCAGATACTGCACGATGAACAGGTTGCCCACGAAGCCCGCCGAGGTGAGCACGTCGTCGGACTGCGGGACCAGCTCTTTCCAATGTTCCCGCTGCGGAGCGCGGGTGTCGATGGCGATCAGCCGCCGCTTGGGCGCGCCGAGGTCGGTCTTGAAGAAGAAGACCGGCCCGTCGTTGCCCACCAGCGTGTACTCGTTGTCGAACGTTTCGATCAGGTCGACCGGCATCCCGTAGGGCTCGGCGAGGTCCTTGTAGACGATGCGGAACTTGTCGTCGGTGCCCTTCCAGATCGTGATCACCAGGTAACGTCCGTCCTCGGTCACCTCGGTTTCGAATCCCCAGTCGGGGTTGTCCGGCCGGCGGTAGACGAGCACATCGTCGGCCTGCGGCGTGCCCACGCGGTGATAATAGACTTTCTGGTTGAGGTTCAGGCTCTGGAACTCGGCGCCTTCGGCCGGCGCGTCGTAGCGGCTGTAGAAAAAGCCCTTCCCGTCCTTCGTCCACGTGGTGCTGGAAAACTTGAGCCACTTCAGTTCGTCGTCGAGCACGCGGCGGGTGCCGATCTCCATCACCCGCCAGGTCCGCCAGTCGCTGCCGCCGTCCTGGACGCCGTAGGCGACGTATTTGCCGTCGTCGCTGAACGACGTGCCGTCGAGCGCCACCGTGCCGTCCTTCGACCACGTGTTCGGGTCGATCAGCACTTGCGGCTCGGCGTCAAGCGACTCCATGGTGAACAGCACGTATTGATTCTGCAACCCTGAATTGTGGAGGTAGTAATACCTGCCCCCCTCCTTGAAGGGCGAACTGTATTTCTCGAAGTCCCACAAGGCCGTCAGCCGCTTGCGAATGGCTTCGCGCTCGGGAATCTCTTCAAGGAAGGCGAACGTCACCTTGTTTTGCGCAGTCACCCAGTCACGGACGTCCTTCGACTTGCGAACGTCGTCCTCCAGCCAGCGATATGGATCGGCGACCAGCGTGCCGTGGTAATTGTCGCGCTCATCCACTTTGCGGGTCTCGGGGTAGGTCAGGGGAGTGCCGGC
>JAMOAF010000290.1 GCA_023621895.1 Planctomycetota bacterium | reverse complement strand
TCCAACCGGCCTGACTTTGCCACGCCCTTGACGGATAGCCGCGTGGGCTTGCCCCGCGTTTCGCGTCTCCAACCGGCCCGCGCCTCGGAGAGACTCGGCTACAGTCGCGCCGACACGCCTCATACAGGTTACGGACATCGAAAAAAGACTGGAGACTCTTCAAAGAATCCGGGCTGACTCCTGACTCCTGACTGCCGACCGCACCGATTTCCCGAAGAACGTCCCCTCTTCCCGGCGATGCGTGTAACCTGTAACCTGAACCTAATTGCTGACCGCTGACTGCCGAAAGCTGACTTCTGACTGCTGCAATGTCTCAAGAATTCTGTTTTGCCTGTCCGCGCCCCTTGGACCAGCAGGAGACGATCCAACTGGCCCACGGCGGCGGCGGGCGATTGATGCAACGGCTGATCGAGGGGCTGTTCGTGCCGGCATTTGCCGGCGGCGAGCCTCGCGGGCCCCTGCACGACAGCACGGTCGTCGAGGTGCGCGAGGGGCGTCTTGCCTTCACCACCGACACGTTTGTCGTGGACCCGATCTTCTTTCCCGGCGGCGACATCGGCAAGCTGGCCGTCTGCGGCACGGTCAACGATCTGGCGATGTCGGGCGCGGTTGCCAGGTGGCTCAGCGCAGGGTTCATCCTCGAAGAGGGTTTTCCCATCGAGTCGCTCCGCCGCGTCGTCGAGTCGATGCAGCGGACCGCCGCGGCGGCCGGCGTGAAGATCATCACCGGCGACACGAAGGTCGTCGACCGGGGCAAGGGCGACGGGGTTTTCATCAACACGGCGGGCATCGGGCTCGTTCCCCCGGGGATCGAAATCTCGCCGGACCGGGTGCGGCCGGGCGACGCCGTGCTCGTCAGCGGCGACCTCGGACGCCACGGCATCGCCATCATGTCGGTCCGCGAGGGGCTGCAATTCGAGGGCGCCCTGGATAGCGATTGCGATTGCCTGGGCGAGCTGGTTGCCGCGATCTGCGCCCGCGGCGCGGCCGTCCACTGCCTGCGGGACCTGACGCGCGGCGGACTGGCCGCCGCGCTGAATGAAATCGCCTCGGCGGCCGCGGTGGGCATCGAGATCGACGAGTCCGCGGTGCCCGTTTCACCCCAAGTGGCCGGCGCGTGCGAAATCCTCGGGCTCGATCCGTTCTACGTTGCCAATGAGGGCCGGCTTGTGGCCCTGGTCGCCGCGGACGCGGCTGAAGCGGTTTTGGAAATCATGCGGGCCCACCCGGCTGCCCCGCAGCCGGCCCTGATCGGCAAGGTGACCGAGGCCCACCCGGGCGGCGTCGAATTGCGGGGCGGGTTGGGGGGGAGACGGATTCTGGAACTCCTTTCCGGCGAACAGATGCCGCGGATTTGCTGAGGCCGTGGGGGAGAGTAGTGGGAAGCCGGAGAATCCGCCGGGCTTGTCCGGCGGGATTTGTGGTAGTGGGAAGCCGCGGATGTAGTGGGAAACCGAATGATCCGCCGGGCTTGTCCGGCGGGATTTGGGGTGTGGGCGAGCTGCGGAGGTAGTCGGAAGCCGAACGATCCGCCGGGCTTGTCCGCCGGGATTTGGGGTAGTGGGAAGCCGCGGAGGTAGTGGGAAACCGAATGATCCGCCGGGCTTGTCCGGCGGGATTTGGGGTGAAGGCCAGCCGCTGAGGTAGTGGGAAGCCGAAGAATCCGCCGGGCAAGCCGGCGGGATTTGGGGTAGTGGGAAGCCGCGGATGTAGTGGGAAACCGAATGATCCGCCGGGCTTGTCCGGCGGGATTTGGGGTAGTGGGAAGCCGGCGAGGTAGTGGGAAGCCGAAGAATCCGCCGGGCAAGCCGGCGGGATTTGTGGTAGTGGGAAGCCGCGGAGGTAGTGGGAAACCGAATGATCCGCCGGGCAAGCCGGCGGGATTTGTGGAGAATGATCCGCCGGGCGAGCCGGCGGGATTTGAGGTGAAGGATCCGCCGGGCAAGCCGGCGCGGCTATCCGCCCTGGGCAGGGCAGACCCGTGCGCTCGGAACCTGTGACCCGTAACCTGACTCCTGACTGCTGACTGCTGACGACTGACTGCTGACTCCTGACTCCTGACTGCTGACTCCTGACTGCTGACTGCTGACGACTGACTGCCATCATCCCCCAATCGGATGCACCATGAACAACAAAGACGCTTTTTCCGTTGACGGCCAGATCGTGCTTGTTTCCGGCGCCAGCCGGGGAATCGGCCGGGCGATTGCCGCCGGGTTCGCCCAGCGAGGCGCGCAGGTCGTGATCTCCGGACGCAACGCCGAGACACTGGCGAAGACGTCCGGCGAGATTTCCCGCGGCGACCGGACCGTGAGGACGAAGGTCTGCGACGTGGCCGACGTCGCCGCCGGGCAGGCGCTGATCGACCAGGTGGTCGAGGAATCCGGCCGCATCGACACGCTGGTCAACTGTGCCGGTGTCAACAAGCGGATGAGGGCCGAAGAGTATACCCCGGAAGTCTACGACTTCATCACGAACATCAACATCCGCGGGGCCTACTTCCTCGCTCTGGCCGCCGGGCGGCGGATGATCGCCGCGGGCAAGGGATCGATCATCAACATCGACTCGCTCAACAGCCACACGCCGCTCGAACGAGTCTCCGTCTATGCGATGGCGAAGGCCGCCATGCGGCAGATGACCAAGTGCCTGGCGATCGAATGGGGGCCGCGCGGCGTCCGCGTCAACGGGATCGGACCGGGGCTGACCATCACCGACTTGACCCGGCCCCTGCTGGGAGACGAAGACACGCCCGTAAGCCAGTGGCGGAGGAAGAACACGCCGCTGCGGCGCGTGGCGGTGCCGGAAGACATGGTCGGAGCGGCGATCTTTCTCGCCTCCGACGCCGCGTCGTACATCACGGGCCAAACGCTTTATGTAGACGGCGGCACAACCAGCGGTCTCTTCTGGCCGCTTGATGGATAGCGGTCAGCTATCAGCAGTCAGCGGTCAGCTATCAGCAGAGGCGGCGTTGGACGTTTACGCATGCGTTCGGCGGAACGCATTGTCGGGACGCGGACCACCGGAGGAAATGTCGGTACCATCGAAACGCGAGCGGCGGCTCACCATTTAGCGTCTGGCTGCAGCCAGGCGCCCTCTGTTTTCTGACCCCCACCTCCTGTAATCTGATGGCTGACGGCTGACGGCTGATGGCTGACTGCTAATGGCTGACGCCTAATGGCTGACTGCTGATGGCTGACTGCTGATGGCTGACTGCTGATGGCTGACTGCTGATGGCTATTCCCCCCCCGGCGGAGAACGCGATGCTAAGAAAGATCAGTATACCCCAAATGCTCGCCCGCTCGTGCGTGCTTGTCCTCGCCGTGTCTTCTCTGCCTGGCCGAGCCATCGCCGCGGAGGATGGGCGCCCCAATATTCTCTTGGCGATCAGCGACGACCAGTCGTTTCCCCATGCTTCGGCGTATGGCTCGAAGATGGTTTCGACGCCGGCTTTCGATCGAGTCGCCAGCGAGGGCGTCCTGCTGACGAACGCAATCTGCGCCTCGCCCGGCTGTAGCCCCTGCCGCGCGGCACTGTTGACCGGCCGGCACACCTGGCAGCTCGAACATGCCGGGACCCACGCCAGCTCGTTTTCGCCGAAATATGTCACGTATCCCGACCTGCTGGAGTCGGCGGGCTATTTCATGGGCTACACGGGCAAGGGGTGGGGGCCGGGCAACTGGCAGGACTTCCGGCCGCGCAATCCGGCCGGCCCGGCGTTCAATGCGCGGAAGAACAAGCCGCCGTTTACAGGGATTTCGAACAACGACTACGCCGGCAACTTCGCCGAATTCCTCAAAAAACGCCCGCCAGACCGGCCGTTCTGCTTCTGGTACGGCGCAGGCGAGCCCCACCGGGCTTACCAGGCGGGCGCCGGGGTCGATTCGGGCAGGAAGCTGGAGACGGCGGAAGTCCCCCCGTTTCTACCCGATACGCCCGAAATCCGCTCCGATCTGCTCGACTACTGCGTCGAAATCGAATGGTTCGACAAGCATCTGGGGCGGATGCTTGAGATGCTCGACGAAGCCGGCCAGCTCGACAATACCCTCGTGATCGTGACGAGCGACAACGGCATGCCGTTTCCACGCGCCAAGGCCAACTGCTACGAATATGGAATCCATATGCCGCTGGCGATCCGCTGGGGCGGCAAGGTCAAGGGAGGCAGAGTGGTCGACGACCTGGTCGGGTCCGTCGATCTGACGGCAACCATCCTGGACGTCGCCGGAGTCGAGCATCCGGGCGAACTGCCCCCGTCGGGCCGCAGCATCCGCAGCATCCTCGAGTCGGACAAGAGCGGCCGGGTCGATCCTTCGCGGACCGAGGCGTACAGCGCGCGCGAACGCCATTCTTCATCGCGCTACGACAACCTGGGCTATCCGCAACGCTGCCTGCGGACGCCGCGGTTTCTTTACATCCGCAACTTCCGCCCCGACCGCTGGCCCGCCGGCGACCCGCGGAAATACGACGCACCGGGCCGCCTCGGCCCCATGCACGGCGGGTACCACGACATCGACGCCTGCCCTGCGTTGACCTTCCTGGTTGACCACCGCGAGGAGGCCGAAGTCAACCGGTATTTCCACCTTGCGGTCGACAAGCGCCCCGCTGAAGAACTGGTCGACGTGGTCAGCGATCCCGGGTGTTTGAAGAATCTGGCGGGCGATCCGGCTCACGGAGCCGTCCGGGCGGAGCGGGCCGGCAGGCTGGAGCAATATCTCCGCGCCACCGGCGATCCACGTGTTCTTGACGGCGGCGAGATCTTCGAGACGTATCCCCGCTATAGCCCCAT
>JAMOAF010000509.1 GCA_023621895.1 Planctomycetota bacterium | reverse complement strand
CCGACGAACCGGCGGAAGACGAGTCCTCATCGCAGCAGATCAAATCGCTTGGGGGCATCTACGCCAGAGCCGCCGCCGATGGAACCGTGGCCGCCGTTCTCCCGCGGGAAGGGCGCTACTATCTGCTGCTGATCTCGCGAAACACGCTGCGCCCGAAGGAACAATCGATTCGCGCCAAGGACCTGGCCGAAATGAAGCAGTATTTCGCCGAGGCGGAACGGCTCATCGGCGACCAGAAGTACGTCTGGAAGGAAACGGAGGTCCGCGTCGGCCATCCGCCCATCGAGTATGACTTCGGCCTCGACGGCCTGCCGTAGGAGCAGAATGAAGTCCGTGCCGCCGGGAAGGGCTCGCCGGCGGAGTGAATTCCGCTCCACTCCGCTCCGGCGGCTACTTTACGGAGAACCTGTAGACCGTCGTCGTCGAATACTCCCGACCCGGCCTGAGAATCACCGAGGGGAACTCGGGCTTGTTGGGCGAATCGGGGAAATGCTGGGTTTCCAGGCACAAACCATTGCGGAAGTTGTAGGCCTTGCCGCCTTTGCCGACGTTCGTGCCGTCGAGGAAATTGCCGCAGTAGAACTGGATGCCCGGCTCGGTCGTAAAGACCTCCATGAGTCGGCCGGATTTCGGCTCGTAGACGCTTGCCGCCAGTTCCAAGGCGCCTTCCTGCTGCTTGTTCAAGACGAAGTTGTGGTCGTATCCGCCGCCGAACTTGAGCTGCTCGTCGGCCTGTTCGATCCGCGCGCCGATCGCCGTGGGCTGGCGGAAGTCAAACGGCGTGCCCGCGACGGGGCGGAGCTCTCCGGTGGGAATCAATCCCTTGTCGATCGGGGTGAAACGGTCGGCGGCGATTGTCAATGCGTGGCCGAGGATGTCGCCCGACCCCTGGCCGGCGAGGTTGAAATAGGAGTGGTTCGTGAGGTTGACCGGCGTGGGCTTGTCGGTCGTGGCGGAGTACTCGATTTTCAGCTCGTTGCCGTCTGTCAGGGTATAGACGACCTTGACCGCCAGGTTGCCGGGATAGCCCTCTTCGCCGTCGGCGCTGGTATAGGCCAGCGCCAACTCGACTCCCGTCTTCTTGATCGCCCCCCTTGCCTGCCAGACTGCCTTGTCGAATCCCTTGATGCCGCCGTGCAGGTGGTTTTCACCATTGTTCACGGCCAGCGTGTACTGCTTGCCGTCGAGGGTGAACTTGCCCTTGGCGATGCGGTTGCCGTAGCGGCCCACCAGTGCCCCAAAATAGGGATGCCCGGCCAGGTAATCCTCCAGCCGGTCGAACCCCAAAACGACGTCGGCGTATCGGCCGTCGCGATCGGGCGCGGTGAGCGAGACGACGATCCCGCCGTAGGTCATGATCGACGCTTCCATGCCGTTGCGGTTGGTCAGCCAGTAGAGCTCGACCGGCTTGCCCTCCGGTGTTTTCCCAAACGGCTTTCGCACAATGCTTTCGGAACCGAAGGCCGAAGCGCCCATCAGAATCACTCCCCAAGCGAGCACTGCCGCCCCGAGGCCGGCCATTGTCCGTGTCCGTTTCACAATCGTCCTCCTGTCCTCGAAGTCGCGCGACAAGCGATGTCAGAGTCCTCGAATTCTAAACACTCCGCTCCCGCTCCGCCAGAAGGGATTCGCGGGACTGTTGGGGCGGGATGTGCCGGGAAGGAGCTTTGGGCAGGGCCTCCTTCGCCCGCTCGGGTTGTTGAGTTAAAATTGACCTTCGGCCGCCCGCGCGCCCCAAGTGTGAGCTTGGCGTGGGCGGGACCCACGCGGCCGGCGGCCTGAAGGCAGTGGCAGAGGTTCCCAAGCTGGAGCTTGGGAACCAGGAGCAAAGGGCACGCGGCCGGCGGTTCCAAGGCGAAGGCAGAGGTTCCCAAGCTGGAGCTTGGGAACCAGGAGTAAGGCTGGAGCTTGGGAACCGGGGGCATGGCTGTAACCTGTGACTGTACCCGGTAACCTGTGAAATGCGTTTTCGGTTGTTGACGTACAACATCCACAAGGGCATCGGCGGGGTCGATCGGCGATACGCTCCGGACCGGATCATTTCGATTCTCCGCCAATACGACGCCGACATCGCCATGCTGCAAGAGGTGGACGACGGCGTGCCGCGGTCGCGGCATCATTGCCAGGTCCAGTTGCTCGGCGACGCCCTTGACTATCGCTATCGTGCATACCAGACGAACATCCGGCTGAGAAGCGGCGGCTACGGCAACGCGATTCTCAGCCGCCATCCGCTTTTCGACATTAATCACGTCGACCTGTCGGTGCGGATGAAAAAGCGCCGCCGCGCCCTCATCGCCCATTGCCGCCTGCATGACGGGGGGCACTCGCGGCGGGTGTTGCTGCTGAACGTGCATCTCGGGCTGGCCGGTTTCGAACGCGTGCTCCAACTCCGGCGGTTGGTCGCTTCCGACGTCTTCGTGCACGCGCACCGGCACACGCCGGTGGTGATCGCGGGCGATTTCAACGATGTTTACGGAACGCTGGGCCGGCGGACGCTCTTGCCGCTGGGATTCTTGCCCGCGGCGCGCAAGCAGAGGACTTTCCCGGCGGTCATGCCGCTGCGGCCGCTGGATCGGATTTTCTACCGGGGCGACGTTCGCCACTGCCACACGTTCACCGCCCACAGCGGCGTTGCTCGCCAGGCGTCGGACCATCTCCCGCTGATCGTCGACTTCGAGCTCGAAAAACCGACCCTCTCAGAGTAGCGGAGCGAGCAGGCGGGCGGCGTTGACCACGAGCTGTTCGACCTTCGGCCGCTTCCTCCACGTTTCCAGGTCCATCAGTTGCGATTGCGCAAGGTAGCGCTGCTGCAACTGGCGGAGGCGGTTGGTGAACGGGCGATCGTAAACGGAAAGCGTGATCTCGAAATTCAACCAGAGGCTGCGCGGATCGAGGTTCAGCGATCCGAACAGGCTGAACTCGCCGTCGACCGTGATCGACTTCGTGTGCAGCAGCCCGCGTTCGAACAGCGCGATCCTCACGCCGGCGGCGAGCAGGTCGATCTTGTGGGCCTGCGTCGCCAGGCGGACCAGGTGCGAGTCGACTCGCGCGGGGACGATCAGCGTCACGTCCACGCCGCGCCTGGCCGCCGAGACCAGGGCGGTCAGCAAGAGCTCGTCGGGAACGAAGTAGGGGCTGGTCAGGATCAGCTCACACCGCGCCGCGTAGATCGCCATCAGCAGCACCTGCTGGATCGTATGGCTTTCGGTCACGGGGCCGGAGGGAACGACCTGGACGGCGGCGTTGCCCTGTTCCTCCAGGGCGCGGACGTCGCCCGTCTCGCGCAACTGCTCGACCCCTTCGGCGGTCTCCAACTCCCAGTCTTCGAGAAACGTGATCGCCAGCCCCTCGACGGCCGGCCCCCGCACGCGGACCATGGCGTCGATCCACTGGCCGACCCCCGAACCGCGCTTGAAGTAGCGCGGATCGACCATGTTGAGGCTGCCCGCGTAAGCCAGCTCGCCGTCGATCACCACGATCTTGCGGTGCATGCGGAGGTCGAAGCGGACGAACACCGCGCGGACGAGGCCGACCGGCAGCGCCGCGCGGAGCTGAATGCCCGCTCCGCGCATTCGGCCGGCCATCTCGCTGCGGAGAAAATCCATGCTCCCCACGTCGTCGAGCAGGATTCGGCAGATTACGCCGCGCGCCGAGGCGCGGATCAGCGCTTCGGCGACCTCGTCGGCCGTTCCCCCGTTGCCCCAGATGTAGAGCACCATGTGGCAGGTCCGCTTTGCCGCGTCGATATCGGCGATGATCGCGCGGAAGACATCCTCCGCGTTGTCGATCAGTTCGAGGGCATTGCCCGGCAGGGCTGGAATCCCGACCGTAGCCTCCGTGAGCCTGGCCAGCGGTTCGCATTCCGGGCTGAGCTGCGACCAGTCGATGTGCTTGCGGGTTTCGAGGTGGTTGAGCCACTCGAGATACGGCGCGTGGATTCGCTCCGCGCGGCGCGCCCGGCGCGTGCCCAGGCGGGTCTCGCCGATGGCCAGGTAGATCAGCGCGCCGCCGAACGGGAAGATCAGAATGATCGTCAGCCAGGCCAGCGAGACGCCGACAGGGCGGCGGCGCATGATGACCCGCGCCGACAGGCCGACGCGGAGCAGCAGATCGGCGACAAACAGGGCGATCGTGATTGACGTGGCCAGATTCATCAGCAATCGCCTCTGCGAGCCGCGACATGAGCGAGAATTCGGGGCCAGCCGGCGCGGTTGACTTGCCGTTTTCGCGTCGGGCTCGCCCGAATTATCCTCGCGCGTGCGGGAAAATCAAGCAGGCGAGGCCCACCTGGCCGATCCGCTCCGCCCACTCGCTGCCGCGGGCTGGCGGACTGGCGGAGTGGCGGACAAGACCGGTCCGCCGCCCGGGTTGCCCTTTGAATTTGCCGCGATCCCGCGATACGCTATACCTCTTGTCGGTCGCTGACGGGGATCATCCCGTTTGCGCGGCGCCCGGACGCGCCCGCTCGTCCGCCAATTGCCGCGCAAGCGGGACGAGTCCCCTCGCAGGTTTACCGCCCCCGCTTCACCACGCCAGGAGCCCTCCGGATGATTGCCAGTTCTCTTCGTTTTGTGCGGATCGGTTTGGTCTCGCTCACACTGCTCGCTTTCGCACACGCGGGGAGGGCGGCGGAGCCGAATACCCTCTCGCCCGAGGAGGTGGCCGACGGCTGGATTCTGCTTTTCGACGGCGAAACGCTGTTTGGCTGGCGCCCGGCCACCAAGGTCGATTGGAAGGTCGTCGACGGCGCGATCACCGCCACCGAAGGTGAGAACGGCCTGCTTTACACGACCAGCCAGTTCGGCGACTACCAGTTGAAGGTCGATTTTCGCAGCGCCCCAGGAACCAATAGCGGCGTTTTCCTGCGGACGCCGCCGGTTCCAACCGACGTGAAAACCCGCTGCTACGAGCTGAACATCGCGGAGCCGGGCACGAACCCGTTTCCAACCGGCAGCTTCGTCGAGCGGCAGGCCGTCGATGGCAAATACGGCGGCAGCGACTGGCAGACCTTCGACGTGACCGCCGAGGGGGGCCATTTTGTCGTCAAGCTTGGCGGCCGAGTCGTGCTCGACTACACCGACCCCGCCCCGCTCGGCCGCGGCTACATCGGCCTCCAGTTCAACACCGGCAAGATCGAATTCCGCAACGTCAAGCTCAAGCCGCTCGGCATGAAGAGCCTGCTGAACGGCAAGGACCTGGCCGGCTGGAAGACATTCCCCGATTTGCCCAGCGTATTCACCGTGACCCGGGGAGGCTGGTTGAACGTGAAGAACGGCCGCGGAATGCTCGAAAGCCAGGGGAAGTACGCGGATTTCACGCTCCAGTTGGAATGCTTCGTCAACGGCAAGGGGCTCAATTCGGGAGTCTTTTTCCGCTGTCTGCCGGGCGACACCATGAACGGCTACGAATGCCAGATTCATAACGGCTACCTGAACGGCGACCGCGCCAAGCCCCAGGACTGCGGCACCGGCGGGTTCTTCCGGCGGCAAAACGCCCGGCGGGTCGTGGCCGACGATTTCACATGGTTCTCGATGACGCTGCACGCCGACGACCGGCACATGGCCGCCTGGGTCAATGGCTACCAGGTGAGCGACTGGAGCGACACGCGGGAGCCGAACGAGAATCCCCGCCGCGGGCTGCGGCTGGAAGCCGGCACGATCCAGATTCAGGGCCACGACCCGACCACGGATTTCAACTTCCGCAACCTGCGGATTACCGAGATCCCGGAGCGGTGAGGCGGCCGCCGGCAGGTTGCAGAACCCCCCCATCGTCGACTAAGATTGGTACGATTGACCAATCGGGTCGCGCCCTCGGCGGCTGACCGGTCGTCATCTTGCGCATGCCGCCGAGCGACATGCCGTGCCTTGAGGATCACGAGACTTGGAGCGACACTCATGAACTGGCGTCTTCTGGCCATGGCCGCGTTGCTACCGTGGATCGGAAGGGCCGCCTGGGCGGCCACCGCGGAAACGCGCTTTTCGCAGACATTCAGCCGCAGCGGCTATGTGCACTGGATCGAACTTTACGATGCCAAGGGCGACATGATCGACCCGGCCAGTCCCGATGCCGCCCCCTACTCGCCGGTTCACACCTGCGGGCGCTGCCATGACTACGAAGCGATCCGGCACGGGTATCACTTCAGCACGGGACAGGCCTCCGGCGACTCGAGCCGCCGAGGCGAGCCCTGGGTCTGGACCGACGATCGCACCGGCACGCAAATTCCACTCTCGGCCCGCGGCTGGCCGGGAACCTACGACCCGGCCGGACTTGGCATCTCCGAGTGGGACCTTGTCCTCAAGTTCGGGCGGCACCTTGCCGGCGGCGGACCCGGCGAAGGACCCAGCGCGGCCGCCGGGTCGGATCAACCCGCCGCGGCTGGCGATCCGCCGGCGGCTGCCGCGCCAAAAGATCCGCAGGCGCCTGCGAAGGCCGGCGAGAAGGCCGAAGCCAAAACGCCCGCCGCACGGTGGCGCCTCTCGGGCCAACTGCCGATAGACTGCATGATCTGCCACTCGAAGGACCGGTCGTATAGCCCGGAAGTCTGGTCGGACCAGATCGCCAGTCAGAACTTCGCCTGGGCGCCGACGGCGGCTCTCGGGTTGGGCCGGGTGGAGGGGAAGGTTTCGGCTCTGCCGGACGATTTTGACGCCGCTTCGGCCGACGCCAAGGCAAAGCTGCCCAAGACCACCTATTTTCCGCACCGCGTCAGCGCCGACAAGAAGGTCTTTTTCGACGTGGTTCGCACGCCCGACGACCGCGCGTGTTACTACTGCCACACCACGCGGTTTACGGGCGCGGAAGTGGCGCCCCAGTGGACGCACGACGAAGACGTGCACCTCCGCGCTGGAATGACCTGTAGCGATTGCCACCGCAACGGCATCGAACACCAGACGGTTCGCGGGTTTGAGGGCGAAACGAGCCCCAGCGGCCAGCCGGTCCATACGCTTTCCTGCCGCGGTTGTCACGTGGACAACGATGGCGGCGGGCGGCTCGGCGCGCCGCGCGCGGTGCACAAAGGTTTGCCGCTGGTGCACTTCGACAGGCTTGCCTGCACCGCTTGCCACAGCGGCCCCCGCCCCGGCGCCAAGCCGGTGCAGATTCTCACGTCCATGGCGCACGGCTTGGGGCTGCCCGCCCACCATTACGGCGAGAAGCTGCCCCCGGCCATGGTTGCCCCCGTCTATCTCCAGGCCGGCGGGGCGCTCGCTCCGCACCGGATGGTCTGGCCCGCCTTCTGGGGCGCGCTGAAGGATGGCAAAATCTCACCCCTGAATCCCGACAAGGTCTACGACGCCCTGCGGCGGACGCTGCGGGTCCGCCGCGGTTCAAACTTCACCGAAGCGGTCTCCGAAGTGAAGCTCACCGCTGCTGACAAGGCGAAGGCGCTCGGCCAGGAGCGGGCGGGAGTCGCCGAGAACGAGCTGACCGGCGATGAGAAGGCCAAGCTCGAGGAATTGACAGCCGCGATGGCCGCCGACGCCTTTCGCAAGAAACTTAACGAGGCCCTCGGGGAGCTGAAAAAGGCCCTTCCCGCCGACGGCTCCGAGCCGGTCTATGTCGCTGGCGGACGTGCTTATCGCGCCGGCGCCGACGGCGCCGAGGCGTTCGACCACGGCGCGGCCGAGCCCTACGCTTGGCGATTCGCCCACGACGTGCGGCCGGCGCGGGACGCGACCGGCGCGGCGAGTTGCTTCGAGTGCCACGCCGACGACTCGAATTACTTCGCGGGCGTCGTTACCGCACTCGGGCCGGCTCCCGACGGCCAGCCGCCGGAGTCCACGATGCGCCAGCTTGCCGGCTACGATCCGACGATGCACAAGGCCTGGAACCTCTCGTTTCAAGGCCGGACGGCCTTCAAGTTCTTCGGTTTCGCCTCGTTGGGCGTGCTGGCCCTGGTGCTGCTGGCCTACGGCGCCCTGGCCGTGATGGCGATCGCGCGGTTCGTGCGGCGCTTATAGCCCCCATTTGCAGGCCAGAGAAGTCTTGCCCTTGGAATAAAACCCCTCCTGGAGCCGCCTCCATGTTCTCCGATATCTGCCGTCTGCCGATTGCCGCCAGCTCGCACTCCGGCGAGATTTTTCGCATCGCGCTGCCATTGGGCCTGCTGGCCGGCGCCGCGATCGTCCTTCTGCACCTGGTGATCACGCGGTTTTGCGGAAAGGCGCCGCAGCGCAGGCCCTGGCGATGGTGGGAAGCGTTGATCTATCTCGGCACGCTGGGGATCATCGCCTGCCTTGGCTTCACGGCCTTTGCCGCCGTGCTCCGCCTCGGCGCGATCGGCGGATGGTGGCTGTTTGCCCACATGTGCGGGGCCGGCGCGTTGGTGGCCGCCTTGCCCGTACTGGCCCTGATGTGGGCCGATTCGAACCGTCTCCAGATCGGCCCGGCCGGCAGCGGCCCGGCCGAACCGGTCCAGTTCCTCGAAATCGCCAAGGTCGCTTATTGGACGATCCTTGCCAGCGGGCTGGTCGTCTCGGGCACGATGATCGTGAGCATGCTCCCCTGGCTCGGCACGCCCGGCCAGCAGCTCATGCTCGACGTGCACCGCTACGCGGGGCTGGTCTGCGTCGTGGCCGCGGGGGTGCACCTGTATGGCGTTGCACTGCGGCGGCTGAGCTCATGAAGCAAGGCGCGCGCATTGGGCCGCCTACGGAAGGAGCTTGATCTCGACTTTGCGGAATTCGCAGGGGTGGCTCTCGGCCTGGAGCGAGATCGAACCGCCGGAGAGCATCTTCTGGCCGTCCTTGATGAGCTTCCTTGCGTCCGGGTCGTTCTCGTCAAGTTGCGGCTGCTCGTATTCAAATACCAGCTCGCCGTTGACGCGGTGGCGGATCAGCTTATTGCCGTGGACCTCCACCTCGACCGTAACCCACTGGTCGCCGTGATAGGTTTTCGACGACGAGTTGTTGCAGTGCGCCGTAATGAGTTTGCCGTTCTGCACGAAATGGGTGCCGGGCGAGCAGACATTGGCCGTCGGACGGCGCCCCTGGCCGCTGCCGCCGAGCAGTTGAACTTCGATCGACACGGGGAAGCTCTGATCCTTGCCCATGGTTTCGGGCGGTTGGCCGTGGATCATGATCCCGCTGTTTCGA
The DNA here is from genome assembly GCA_023621895.1 of Planctomycetota bacterium. Taxonomy (GTDB): domain Bacteria; phylum Planctomycetota; class Planctomycetia; order Pirellulales; family Thermoguttaceae; genus JAAYCB01. The sequence continues at coordinate 13,400 of JAMOAF010000509.1, read as the reverse complement.
AACGCCCAGCCGGGACCACCCGGCGACTGCTGGCCGACGAATCGGTATTCGACCCGCAGGATGTAATTCGAAAAGGGCTTTTCGTAGAAAATATGGCCGAATCGGTCGTTGAACTTCTCGTAGTGGTCATAGGCCACTTTGAGCACACCATCTTCAACGCGGAAGGTGTCGCCCCAATTCTCGCCCAGCTCGCAGCCCCTGATCTTGACCTTCCATCCGTCGAGGTTCTTGCCGTTGAACAGGGGGGTCCACTCGTCTTTGGGCGCCTCGCCGCCAAGGGCCGCCGCGGCCGCCAAACCGAGCAGCACTGCCACCAGGCCGTTGCACGTCTTCCGCATGGCATCACCTCTCTTCTTGAGTGTTCGGGGCCGAGTCTCCGGCCGGTTTCCATTCGTCGAGGCCATCCTCGACCTTCTTGCCGTCGGCGAAGACGGCCCCGCCGCGGTCGACCCAGGCGGGGGCCGTGTTCGACAGGAGTTGCGAATTGAGCACGTAGGTCCGCGAATAGGGATGCGTCAGCAATTGCGCCTCGCCATTGTCGCCGAGCAGGCAGTTCTCGATGTTGACCAGCGACGCGCCGCCAACGCTCACGCCGGCCCGCGCGTTGCCGCGGCAGGTGATTTGCCGCAGCACGATCTCCCGTGCGCTGTTGTGGGCGCTGAGGCCGTCGAGTTGGAACCCCTGGATCGTGAAATTCCGGACTTCGACGTGCTCGACGGAAAACAGCGTGATTCCCACCCGGCGAGCGGCCATCGTCAGCGGATAGTCTTGCGGCTGCTTGTAGGGCTCGGTGCGGAAATAGATCGAACCGCCGTGCAGGCACCACTCGATTGGCCCGAGCTCGACGGGAAACGTGTCCGGGCGCCGGCAGGCGGCGCGAGGAACCGGCTTGCCGTGCAGGAACATCTGCTCGTACACCATGTCGCGGGGCTGGAAACGGTACACCGTCTCGTGGCTGTGTTGCCAGACCGTCTCCGGCACCGGTTCGGCGCCTTCGAGCAGGGCCCCGTTGCCTTCGATCGTGAACGGGCGCTGCTGCGATCCGCTATGCCGCCGGCCGACAAGGCTCAAGCTCTCGCGATAGGGCCGCCCGGTATTGGCGACGACGATCCGGTCGCCAGAGTCGGCGATTGCCAGCGCGCGGTTGAGCGTTTTCAGCGGTCCGGCGCCGTCGGAGGTCGGCGCGACCTGGCGTCCGAGGTAGCGGTCGTCTCCGGCCACGTTGCTGACGTGGATATCCCGCGCCCACGCCGGACCACACATACTGGCCATGAGGCTCACGACGGCGATCAAACCACGCATAGTGTGCATCGGTCCTGCCTCCTGGTGATTCCAACTCTTGCCCGCACGGAGATAATGCCTGACGGGACCTACAAGTTTAGCATACCTACAACCCGGAATGTGGAAAAATCGCTACAATTGGCGGCCGATTCCGCCAACACCGCTCCGGCCGGGCAAGCCTGGGCCGGCCAGGTGGGCAGGCCGCCGCGGGGCCTCCAATCAAGCCGCCTGCCGGCCGTTGCCCAACTCGGCGGCGCCGCGGTACATTGAGGCTTCCGCGCGGCATTCCCGGGGGCGCTTGGCCCCAAGGCGGAAGCTCGGACGTATCTTGCTTCAAGAAAAGAACTTGCGCTGCTTCTTGCGGAGGAGTCGTCTGATGAAAGTCAAAATCAATCGGCAGACGCTGGAACTGCGCTGCGGAGACATCACGCTTGAGGAAGTCGACGCGGTGGTCAATGCGGCCAACAGCCGTCTTGCGGGCGGTGGCGGCGTCGACGGGGCGATCCATCGGCGGGGTGGTCCGGCGATTATGGAAGAGACCGATCGGCGCTACCCCGACGGATGTCCTACCGGCAGCGCGGTGATTTCCGGAGCGGGTAATCTCCCGGCCAAGTACGTCATCCACGCGGTCGGCCCGGTCTGGAGCGGCGGCCGCCGCGGCGAAGCGGAACAGCTCGCTTCCGCCTATCGGCGATGTCTTGAGCTGGCGGTGGAGAACGATTGCCAGAGCATCGCCCTGCCGGCATTGAGCACGGGGGCCTACGGGTATCCGATCGATCAGGCCGCGCGAATCGCCCTCGGCGCGGCGATCGACTTCCTTTCCAAGCGCGGCGCTCCGGCCCTGGTTCGCTTTGTGCTGTTCACGGAGGGCGCATACGGGGCGTTTGCCGCCGCTCTGGAGGATTTGACCCGCGACGAGTGAAGAATAGAGACGCGATGGATTTTGCCCGTTCCCAAGCTGGAGCTTGGGAACGAGGGTTAGCGTGGGAACGAGGGTCGGGGTTAGATGTGCGTTCCCAAGCTGGAGCTTGGGAACGAGGGTTGGCTTGGGAACGAGGGTTGGCGTGGGAACGAGAGGCAGAGGGTAAGAGGTCAATCCATCCATGGAGCTTTTCATTCCAGTCGTGATTGGACTTGTTGCCGGCATTCTAGGCGGGCTGCTAGGCATCGGCGGATCGTTGATCATCATTCCGGGGATGGTCATTTACATGAGCCACACGGCGGCCGGATATCACGGGATCGACCAGCACCTGCTCCAGGCGGCGGCGATGATCGTCAACGTGTTTGTGGCCGCGCCGTCGGTGATCCCCCATTACCGGGCTGGCGCGATCATGCGGCCGATCGTGGTCTGGCTGATCCCCACGTCGATTGTCGGAATTCTCTCGGGCGTGGCCTTGAGCAACAGTCCGGTATTCGCCCGGCAAAACGGCGCTTACCTGGCGATGATCTTTTGCGGATTCCTCGTTTACGTGATCGGCTACAATCTGCACCGCATGCGGCAGGCGCCGCGGCCGGCCGGCGATGAGCCGACCCGGCCGGAACGCTGGAAAATGACCGTGGTCGGGCTCGTGATGGGGCTGCTTGCCGGGTTGCTGGGCATCGGCGGCGGGGCGATTTGCGTGCCGATGCAGCAGGTCCTGCTGAAGGTCTCTCTTCGGAAGGCGATCGCCAACAGCGCGGCGACGATTCCTTTCGCGTCGACGATCGGCGCGGTCCACAAGAACCTCACGCTTTCGGGGCACGGGTTTGAAATCAGCCAGTCGCTGCTGCTGGCCGCGATGCTGATCCCCACGGCCATCGTGGGGAGCTACTTCGGCGGCCGATTGACCCATGTGCTTCCCCGGCGCATCCTGCGGGTGACCTTCGTGCTGTTCCTCTCGGCCGTTACGGTGCTGACGTTCTCCAAGGCGCTCAAGGCGCTCAAGGCGCCACGCAATACGCGGGCCATCGGTCAGAGCGCTGCTGCTGGTTGCCAGCTTCCTGGTTCCCAAGCTCCAGCTTGGGAACCTCGGTCTCTCCCTGCGACCGATAGGCTGGTTTTTCGCGCGGTGAATGCCGATAAATCAATTGACACCGATAGCGTACGGGTGTACACTATCGGTGAGAAAGGAGATTCCCGCGTGGACGAGGAACGGGCGAAAGCGATGGGGCGCGCCGGCAGCGGCGATCGCTGGCCGGCCCTGGTCGAGAACTTGCGCCGCCGGATCGCGGAAATCGAGGATAGCCGCCGGCCCGCCGGCTGCGCGGTCGTTTCGTCCGGCTGCGAGGTCCTCGATCGCCTTCTGCCTTACGGCGGATTCCGGCGAGGGAGCCTGGTCGAGTGGCTCAGCCGGGCTGGCGCCGGCGCCGAGACCCTGGCGATGATCCTCGCCCGGGAGGCCTGCCGGGAGGGGGGGGCGTTGGTGGTGATCGACCGCCGCGGCGAATTTTATCCGCCGGCGGCCGTGCGGCTGGGAATCGAACCGGCGAGCCTGCTGGTCGTGCAGCCGGCCGGCGGGGCCGACGAGCTTTGGGCGCTGGATCAGAGCTTGCGAAGTTCGGGCGTGGCCGCCGCCATGGCCTGGCTGGAGCGGCTGGGGAGCCACGATTTTCGCCGCTTGCAACTGGCTGCGGAAAGCCGGCGTGTCCTGGGGCTTTTGATCCGTCCCGGCGAAGCTCGGAGCGAACCTTCCTGGGCGGACGTTCGCCTCCAGGTCGAGCCGCTGCCTTCCGCATCGGCTACCGGCCGCCGAGTGAAAATTGACCTCCTCCGCAGCCGGCGAGGTATCGGACGTGGAACGGCCGAATTGGAAATCAACGAACAGGCGCATCCTGTGCATCTGGTTGCCCGACTGGCCGGTGCTGCGGCGCCTGCTCGCGCAGCCCGAGCGTGAAGGCGACAAAGGGGCAGGTCCATGTCTTCGGGGGGAATCGGTTCCTCCTTCGAGCTTGCATGGCCGAAAGATCGACCTCTCCCAAGAGATTGTCGTCCTCCATGAAACCTACCGGGGCAGCCGGCGGGTGGCGGCTTGCTCGCCGGCGGCGCGGGCCCGGGGCGTGGCGGTTGGCATGACGGTCAGCGAAGCGGCGGCAATCCTCGGCGACCAGGAACCACCGCCGAAAAATCAGCGCGGCCGCCGCTGGCGCCTGGCGGCCCACGATCCCCTGGCCGATCGCCTGGCCCTCGAGCGACTTGGCGTCTGGTGCCATCGTTTCAGTCCCCTGGTCGGCCTGGACGGCACGGCCGAGCCCGACAGCCTGCTCGCCGACGTGACCGGCGTCGCCCGCTTCTTCGGCGGCGAAGAGGCCCTGGCCGACCGGATCCTGGGGCCGTTCACTCGCCGCGGGCTCCCGATCTGCATCGGCCTGGCCGACACGGTCGGCGCCGCCTGGGCCGCCGCCAGGTATTCCGAAAGCGGAAAGCGGAAAGCGGAAAGCGGAGGGCGAGACGGGGAAAGCGGAGAGCGGAAGGGGGCCGGCCGCCCGGTGGCGATCATTCCGCCGGGACAGGCCGAGGCCGCTCTTGATGCGATGCCGCTGGAGGCCTTGCGGCTTTCGGCCGGCGTGCTCGATCTGATCGAACAGTTGGGAGTCCGGCGGATCGGCGAATTGGCCCTGTTGCCGCGGGCGGATTTCAATGCGCGTTTCGGTCCGGAACTGCTCCAATCCTGGGATCGGGCCACCGGCCGGCTCGACGAGCCGATCACCGCCTTGCCGCTGCCCCGGCGATTCGAGGCCGAGCAGTTCTTCGAATTTCCCACGGACAACCGGCTGGTCCTGGAGGCGGCGCTCGAACCGCTCGTCGGCCGCGTCGCCGGGATGGCGGCGCTTGCCGGCCGCGGCGCCTTGCGGATCGACGGATATTTCGACTGCCAGAATGCCGGGCGCGTGCGGTTCAACGTTGGCCTGTTTCGCTCCACGGCCTCGGCCAGGCACCTGTTTGGCCTGCTGCGGATGCGGCTCCAGCGGCTCATCCTGCCGGGCAAGGTGGAGATGCTCCGCGTCGAGATCACGGAAACGGCCAGGTTGGAAAACGGGCAGGCCGAGCTTTTCCAGACCGCGGCAAGCGAGCGCGAAGAGCGGCCGTCGGAACTCGTCGACCGGCTGGCGAGCCGGCTCGGCCGCGGGGCGATTCTGGGCGTCAGCCTCCGCGCCGAGGCGCAGCCGGAACTGGCCTACGATTACACGCCGCTCGTCGGCGCAAACCGCGCGCGGCGCGGCAGCCGGCCCGCAGCCCGGGACCTGCCGCCGCGCCCGCTGCGCCTTTTGCCCCAGCCGATCGAATTGCAGGCCGCGGCGGTCGTGCCTGACGGTCCTCCGCTGCATTTCCTCCTCTGGGGCGACCGGCAGCGGGTGGCGAAGGCCTGGGGGCCGGAACGGATCGAAACCGGCTGGTGGCGCGGCAACCCCGCGCTGCGCGACTATTACCGCGTGGAGACCGCCGACGGCAGCCGCTTCTGGCTGTTCCGCCGCCGCACCGACGGGCAATGGTTCTTGCACGGGGTGTTTGCATGAACAAGACACAGAAATCGGCAATCGACGCTCTTCACCGCGAAGCGGTGGCACAACACAGCCCAGGGTCGCCGCGTAGCGGCGCACCCTGGGTATGCGGTTGAAAGACACGGACTTTCGCGCCCACACCCACCGCTGTTTGGCGGGAATTTTCCGGAATCTCGACTCACCCGCCGTGATGGTGGGGGGCGCGGAGGACCACGTTCATGTGCTTTGTCGATTGGGAAGAAAGATTGGCCTTGCCGATTTGGTTCGCGACGTGAAACGTGATTCATCGAAATGGATCAAGGCCGAAAAGCCGCAGCAGGATGATTTTCAGTGGCAGCAAGGTTATGGCGCGTTCTCGATCAGCCCGGCGCATGTCAGGGCGATCACCGATTACATTGCCAATCAAGGCCAAAAAAAGGGGCTTTCCATGCGGTTCGCCGAAATTTATGCCAAGTCGAATTTTTCGTTTCTCGAGGCGGCGTCGCATCCCGACGAATTGGTCCACCGGGCGGCCGAGCTGGAGTACGAGGCCCTGGCGCTCGCCGATCGCAATACCCTGGCCGGCGTCGTGCGGGCCCATGCGGCGGCCAAGCAGGCCGGCATCAAGCTCCTCGTGGGGGCGGAAATCTCACCCGAGGACGTTCCACCGGTTGTCCTCCTGCCAACCGATCGGGCCGCGTACGGCCGGCTGGCGCGGATCATCACCGAGGGCTGCCGCCGGGCTACCAAGGGCGAGTGCCGGCTGGCGTTCGACGACCTCGCCCGGCATGCCGAGGGACTGCTGGGCTGTGTCTTGCCCGAGCCTGGCGGTGGAACGCGATTTCACCGCGCGTTGTGCGCCTATCGCGAGCTGTTTGGCGACCGCTGTTACCTGGCGGCCTCGTTGCACTACGGGCCGGACGACGCTCGGCGGCTTGCCGAACTTTGCGCGTTGGCGCGGCAGGCGCGGGTTCCGCTGGTGGCCACCGGCGCGGTTCGCTACCACGCGGCCGAGCGGCAGGCGCTCCAGGACGTATTGACCGCGGTTCGGCATCACACGACCGTTGCCGGGGCGGCCGAGCACCTGTTCGCCAACGCCGAGCGCTATCTCAAGCCGCCCGGCGAAATCGCCGCCCTGTTTGCCGGCGCGGCGGACGCGGTCCACCGCACGCTGGAGATCGCCGGCCGGATCGGTTTCTCGCTCGATGAGCTGCGTTACGAATATCCCGAGGAGCTGGCGCCGCGGGGGCTTACTCCGGCCGACTACCTCCGCCGGCTCGCCTGGCAGGGGGCGCGAGAACGCTATCCGCGCGGAATCCCCGCCAAGGTCCGCGGGCTGCTCGAACATGAGCTCGCGCTGATCGGCGAGCTGCGCTACGAGGCCTATTTTCTCACCGTCTGGGACCTCGTCCGGTTTGCGCGAAGCCGGGGCATCCTCTGCCAGGGCCGCGGTTCGGCGGCCAACTCGGCCGTCTGCTATTGCCTGGGCGTGACGGCCGTCGATCCCGACCGGGCCGACCTGCTCTTCGAGCGGTTCGTCAGCCGCGAGCGGAACGAGGCGCCCGACATCGACGTCGACTTCGAGCACGAGCGGCGCGAGGAAGTGCTCCAATATCTTTACGAAAAATACGGCCGCGAGCGGGCCGGCATGACCGCCGAGGTGATCACCTACCGGCCGCGCTCGGCGGTCCGCGACGTCGGCAAGGCCCTGGGGCTTTCGCTCGATCGGATCGACAGCCTGGCCAGGCGGATCGAGCATTTTCGCGAAGAGCCGGAAATGGCCCAGCGCTGCCGCGAGGCGGGCATCGACCCCGAATCGACCGCCGGGCGGCAGCTCGTGGAATTGACCGGCCAACTGGTGGGCTTTCCCCGCCACCTTTCGCAGCACACCGGCGGCATGGTCATGACCGAAGGCCCGCTGTGCGAGCTCGCGCCGATCGAAAACGCCGCGATGCCCGGGCGGACCGTGATCCAATGGAACAAGGACGACCTGGACGAGCTGGGGATTCTCAAGGTCGATTGCCTCGCCCTGGGAATGCTCACGGCGATCCGCAAGTGTTTTGTGCTGATTGAAAAGCATCTGGGGCGCCGGCTCGCGCTGGCGACGGTCCCGCCGGAGGATCCGCAAGTTTACGCGATGATCCGGCGGGCCGACACGATGGGCGTGTTCCAGATCGAGAGCCGCGCCCAGATGAGCATGCTCCCGCGGCTCAAGCCGCGGTGTTTTTACGACCTGGTGATCGAGGTGGCGATCGTCCGCCCCGGCCCGATCCAGGGCCGCATGGTGCACCCCTACCTGCGGCGGCGCAACGGCCAGGAGCCGGTGACCTTTCCCAACGAGGCGGTCCGCGCCGTGCTGGAAAAGACGCTCGGCGTGCCCCTGTTCCAGGAACAGGCGATGCGGTTGGCCGTCGTCGCCGCCGGTTTCACCCCGGGCGAAGCCGACCAGTTGCGCCGCGCCATGGGCGCCTGGCGGCGGCCGGGCCTGATCGACGAGTTCCGGCGGAAGCTGATCGCCGGGATGCGAGCCAACGGGCTGTCGCAGGAGTACGCCGAGGCGATCTTCCGGCAGATTCGCGGATTCGGCGACTACGGCTTCCCCGAATCGCACGCGGCCAGTTTCGCCCTGCTGGTCTATGTCTCGGCGTGGCTCAAGTGCCACTACCAGGCGGCCTTCACGGCGGCCCTGCTCAACAGCCAGCCGATGGGCTTCTACGCCCCCGCCCAGTTGATCCGCGACGCGGCGGCCCATGGGGTCGAAGTCCGGCCCGTGGACGTGAACCAGAGCGCGTGGGACTGCACGCTGGAGAAAGCGGAGAGCGGAGAGCCGAAAGCGGAAAACGGAGAGCGGAGGGCGGGCTTGGCTTTGAGATTGGGGATGCGGTTGTTGCGGGGGATGTCGCGGGCGGATGCGGAGGCGATCGAAAACGCGCGCGGAAACCAGTGGTTTCGCTCGATGGAAGAGTTCACGCGCCGGACCGGCTCGGGCCGCGCGCTGGCCGCGCGGCTGGCCAAGGCGGGGGCGTTTGCCTCCCTCGGACTCAACCGCCGCAGCGCCCTCTGGCACGCCCTGGGCCAGGACCGCAAGGAGTTGCCGCTGTTCGGCAGCTTGCCTCCCTCGGCCGAGCAGAACAATCCGCTAACGGAAATGTCCGAAGTGGAAGCCATGTTGGCAGACTATCGCAACCTGGGGCTGACGCTGGGCAAACATCCGCTGGCCTTCCTGCGGCCGGCCCTGGAGGAGATTCGCGTCGCCAGGGCGGAAGACCTCCGCGTGCTGCCCAATGGCCGGCCGGTGGCGGTGGCGGGCGTGGTGCTGGTTCGCCAGCGGCCGGGCACGGCCAAGGGAATCACCTTCGTCACCTTGGAAGACGAGACGGGCACGGCCAACCTGATCGTCCGGCCCGATGTCTGGAAGCGCTTTCGCTCCACGGCCCTGAGAGCCAACATCCTGCTTGTCCGCGGCCGCCTCCAGCGCGAAGGACGCGTGATCCACGTGCTCGCAGCCTGGATGGAAGACCTCTCCAGCAGGCTGGCCGAACTGGCGGCCAGGAGTCGGAATTTCTGCTAGCTGAGGAACTCGTCGTGGCGCATCACGCCCGACTCATCCTCCACCTCGGCGTGGGTCTGCCAGCGCCAGCGGCGCGTGCCCCGCTTGTTCTCGCGCCGAACCGCCGTCCGCTGCTTGACCTCCATGCCCAAGAATGCCTTGATCCGATCCCAGAGGGTGGGCGCCAGTTCGTACTCGACTTCCACGATCTCGGGCGGCGGCTCCGGCTCGAGATAGACCTTCCGCATCGATGTCTTGACGCCAAAATCCCCACCGCAGAGGCTACAGGGCAGCTCGTTCTTGGGGGACTTCACCGCATGCCCGCAGGACCTGCACAAGTGACGGTATTCCCATGGGCCGTAACCATAATGCTTTTCGGTCATCCTCGATGCCTCGGCAAACGGGCAAAATCTCTCGATCGCTCGGGGCAGCCGACTTTCCCTGCGCACCGATCGGTGCATCAACTGAAGAGCCTGGGCGAGATCCGGCACGGCCCGCACGCCGCCGGCCGGACTGCGGCCGCGACCCACTTGCAAGGGGGGGGATAGCTCGACTTCCGGCACCCCTCTCGCGCATATAGTATACTCAGGGGTCATCAAGATACCAAGGGACTACTGGAGTGGCGCGCGGCAGGCGAACGCCACTCGGCGCCGCATCGAGGACCGCACCCCGTGCCGGATTCTCTGCCACAATCATCTGTCTCGGCCGATAATCCCGCGGCCGAACCGGGCGATCTGCGACGGCTCGCGCTCCTGTTGGCCGTTGCGCTGGGCATTCGAATCGCGGCGGCCATTTTCTGGCAAGCACAGGTCGCCGGCGATCGGTTCGTCTTCGGCGACAGCGAAAGCTATTGGACGCTGGCCCGTGCGATCGCCGCCGGCGAGCCCTTCGAGTATGGCAGAAATGGTCCGCGAATTTTTCGCACGCCCGGCTATCCCGCCTTGCTCGCCCCGCTGTTTCTGATTTTCGGCGGCGATCCACCGGTGATTGCGGCCCGCTGCCTGTCCGCGGTCTTCAGCACGATTGCCGTCGCCGGAGCCTGGTTCTTGGCATGGCGCCTTTTCGGCCGCAGGGCGGCGTGGCTGGCCGGGCTGGCCGCCGCATTCTACCCGGGACTGATCGCGCTTGGCGTCCTCGTCCTCACCGAGCCGGTGTTCTGCGCGCTGCTGCCGCTGCAATTGCTCCTCTGGTCGGCTGCCTGGCAGGCGGGCGGCGAGCGGCGGCGGCTGCTCTTGGCGCTGGCCGCGGGACTGGCTGCCGCCGCCGCCACGCTGGTCCGGCCGAGTTGGCTGCTGTTCGTGCCATTCGCCGCCGCGATCGGGCTGGCGTTCGGACGTCCCAGAACGCGCCATGCCCTGATCGCCGCCGGTCTGATGACCGGCCTGATCGCCGGAATGCTCCCCTGGTGGCTTCGCAACGCCCGCGTCGCCGGCCATTTCGTGCCCACCACGCTACAGATGGGCGCAAGCCTCTACGATGGATTGAACCCCCATGCGACCGGCGCCAGCGACATGGCCTATGTCCCGCATTTCATCGAAATCGAGCGGCGCGCCGAGGCGTCGGGCGAAGCCAACCTCGAAGACCCGTTCGAGTATCGACTGGACCGCCGGATGCGCGACGCGGCCGTTGCCTGGGCCAGCGAAAACCCCTCCAAGGCGCTGCGGTTGGCCCTCGTCAAGTTTGTCCGGATTTGGAATGTCTGGCCCAATGAACCGGCCTTTTCCACCACGAGCGTCAGGCTTGCCGTGGCGGCCACCTATCTGCCGCTCCTCCTGCTCGGCCTGGCCGGCGCCGCCTGGACCGCGCGGCGCGGCTGGCCCTACGCGCTCTGCTGGCTCCCGGCTCTCTACCTGACCTTGATGCACATCGTGTTCGTCGGTTCAATCCGCTATCGAGAACCGGCGATGATCGGATTGATCGTGTTGGCCGCCGGCGCGATGGCGGCGTGGAGCGGGCGCGAGAAGCGCTAGCCATTGATTGGCCCGAACTTTCTCTGGTTCCCAAGCTCCGGCTTGGGAACCTCTGCGCCGCCCTCCCAACCGCGTGGGCTTTGGGAGAGGCCGAGCCGCTGCTGTAGTGGGAAGCCGAACGATCCGCCGGAGGGGCCGGCGGGATTTCAGTGGAACGATCCGCCGGGCAAGCCGGCGGGATTTGGGAAGAGTGCGCAAGCCGGCGGGGGGTAGTGGGAAGCCGAACGATCCGCCGGAGGGGCCGGCGGGATTTTGGGGGAGTGCGCAAGCCGGCGGGGGTAGTGGGAAGCCGAATGATCCGCCGGAGGGGCCGGCGGGATTTTGGGAGAGGGCAAGCCGGTGGGAGTAGTGGGAAGCCGAATGATCTGCCGGATGGGCCGGCGGGATTTTGGGGGAGGGCAAGCCGGCGGGGGTAGTGGGAAGCCGAAGGATCCGCCGGGCAAGCCGGCGGGATTTCAGTGGAACGATCCGCCGGAGGGGCCGGCGGGATTTTGGGAGAGGACGCGAGCCGGCGGGGGGTTGTGGGAAGCCGAACGATCCGCCGGAGGGGCCGGCGGGATTTCAGTGGAATGCCCGCCGGGCGGCAATACCCGTTGGGCCCCGGACTGCCGGCCGCGCGGGGGTGGCCCGCGGGGCGATCACAGGCACCGCCGTCGAACGGTTCAATATCCAAAGAAATCCAGCGCGGCGTCGCCGATCCTGGCCCGCGCCTCGTATTGCTGGTCTTTTCGCTTGCCGCCGACCATCTGGGGATGATTTCGATTGGTCAGCACGATGACGTAGACCTGTTTTTCGGGATCGATCCAGATGGACTGACCCGTGTGCCCGCTGTGGCCGTAGGCCCTGTCTGAAAGTTTTGCCGGCCGGTGCAAGGCGCGTCGATCCATCTCCCAAAACAGGCCGCGGCAGGGCAGCGGCGGAGCGAGTTGGTTCGCCGTCATCCGGTTGTGCGTTTCTTTCGAGAGAATCCGCACGCCGCCCGATTGGCCTTCACCCAGCATCATCCGGCAGAACCGGCCCAGGTCGCCCGCGGTGCTGAAAAGGCCGGCGTTGCCCACCGGTCTGGCTGCAAGGCGGGCCTGCTCGTCCTCGATCTGGCCGATCTGGCGGGCCCCGCTCGGCACGACTCGCGGCGAGGGGGGAATCGGTCCGAACGACGTGTCGCTCATGCCCAGCGGGGCAAAGACCCTCTCCTGGCAGAACTTGTCCAATCGCTGACCGCTTGCCTTTTCCACCATCCTTCCCAGCAGGATCATGTTGAGGCAGGAATAGTAGAAGCGCGAGCCCGGCTGCCACTGGGGCGAGACGCCAAGCATCAGTTCAAGCATCGCGTCGCCCTGCGCCCGCTGGTGATACTTCGCGTTGTCGAACCCCGAGGTATGGGTCGCCAGCAGGGCGATGGTGATCGGGTCGATGCCCTCGCCGGTCAGCCCCGGCAGGGCCTCGCGGATCGGTGTTTCGAAGCGCAGCAGTCCCCGATCGACGCAGACGCCGACTGCCGTGCCCGTCGCTACCACCTTCGTCACGCTCGCTAAGTCGAAGATGGCGTCCTTGGGCATTTCCAGCTTGTCGGGAACGATCCGCGCATGGCCGAAGGCCTCGTGGTAGAGCACGCGATCTGCGCTGCCGAGGAGCACGACCGCGCCGGGAAACAGCCCGGCGTCGATCTCCCGCTCGACCGCCCGGCGGATCGGTTCTGGCTCCTCGGCGGCCGCGTCCCGCGCTGCTTGCGAAGCCGCCGCGGGCGCGGTCGCCTCGGCGGCGAGCAATCTCACTGCAATCGCCGCCGGGGCCTGGTGGTGTTTTTCGCCCGCATGAACGAGAAGAGGCGCGGCAACAAGAATGCCCGCGGCGATTTTCAGGAGTGTTTTCATCGGGGTCGCTCTGGCCAGGTCTGCGGCGGTGGATAGGCAAGAAACAGGGCTCGGCAGAGCTCGCAGACCACGTCGGTCTGGAGGACGGTGCCATAAGTCGAGCGATAGCCGGCGGTCACCTCGATCACCAGGCCAAACCGGTCGCGCATGCTCGTGTTCTTCAGTTGCGGCACGCTGGCTCCCATCCTGACCTGGTCGAGCAGGTATTGCGAAACCGTTTCTTCATCATTCTGCCGCAGCAGGTGCCGGCCGCGGAGGCGCTCGTTG
>JAMOAF010000282.1 GCA_023621895.1 Planctomycetota bacterium | reverse complement strand
GAATTCGGCCAGTCTGCCGCCGAGCTTCCGATAGGCTTCCCACAGGTTCGCTTCGTCGATCTGGCCCTGCGATGCAGACAGAGATCGAAGAGCGGCGAGTTCGTCCGCCAACACCTTGGCGCTGGCGGGATCGAGCAACTGCACAACCTTCACGGCAAGTTCGGCCTGGGCGGAGGCGATGCTCCAGGCCGGCCACGACCCGGCCTGCGCGGCCGGCGCCGCCAGGTCCGTGTCGCCGGAGGCCGCTCGACCCCGGAGTTTTTCCAGGACCGCCAGCAGCGCCGCCCGCTGCGGCGCCGCCAGGATCGGCGTCCCCAGCAGATCGACGATCCGCTGCGACAGCTCTTCCGGTTTGCGGGCGTCTTCCGACTCGCCGAGAATCGCTTGAACCTCCCGCGCCAGGAGGTCTTTCTCAATCCGGTCGCGCAGACCGTTCAGCGCGGCGGTTCGGAGCTGGATTTGCCGGAGCCTGGAATCGAATTCGGCCTTGGTCGCTTTCTCCGGGCTGGCCGCGCCGGCCGTTGATGCGAGCAGCTCGCAGTACTGCGGGAGCTGATCGGCGAGCAGTTCGGAGAGGTGGTCGTACAAGGAAGCGGCAAACGGGGCCCCGCCGGCGGCTCGCCCGTACCAGCGAACATAGTAGGGGCAAGCAAACAGCAGGTCGTTTCGCAGGCGGATCGCCTCGCCATATGCTGCCGTGATCTGGGCCGTCTCGGGGGATTCCGCCGGCGGCTGTTTGCGGAGCGTCTGCCGCCCGGCGTTCTCCAGCCGAGCGAGCACCGAGGAAGGGTCTGCCGTCTGGGGCAGCGGTTGCTGCTCAACCAGGAGTTTTAAGGATGCGACCAGCAATTCCAGGTCGCCGGTCAAGTCCTTCGCCGCATGCGTCCCCCGGTCGCGAAACTGCATCTCGTAGCCCAAGAGCAATTCCTGGAATTCGCGCCAGATGTGCGGCGCATAGTCCACGGGCGTCCACCGCAGGGCGCTGTCGCGAGACTGGAGCCGATCCCGCAGGCGCCAAGCGTCTTGCAGCAGGTTTAAGACCTTTACCCGGGCCGTATCGGGGCCCGCGGCGGGCTCTGCCGGCGGAGTCGGCTCGGGAGCTTTTGCAGCCTGTTGGCCGGTTTCGGCGTCTTTCGGACTCTCGGCGCCGGTCGCCGGGCCCTGGGGCGGAGGCTGCTCGGGCGCCGCCGGTTGCACTTCCGCCGCTTCTGCTGGCGGCACGGAAACCAGCGCGATCCCCATCTCGGGCTCGGCAAGTCCGATCCCGCCGCGCAGCAGCTCTGGAGTCTGCGTTGCTGCTCCGCCAGTCTGGGCGTAGACGCGGCTCGCTACCCGTTCTCGAACGAACGTGTAGAATTCGTCGAGTTCGATCACGTGGTCTCCGTCCTTGTCCGCGGAGCCAGAGAGCCCCTTGGTGACGAAATGGCCGAACACGGAAGCCTGGTCGGGATACGTTGCGTGGGAGGTCTCCAGAAGCCCGTGCGAAGCGAGCAGCCAGAGATTGCCGTCCCCCAGCCTCTGCACTTCGGCGCGGACGAGACGGGGAAACTCGTTGACGATCATGCCCTGGCGAAAATCGGCGGCGAGCCAGCCCGCGTCGAGGAGGATCAGTTTCAGTTTCGCCGGGCAGGCGCTGACCTGCCGCAGGACCTCGGACAACTCGATTCGTCCCGAATCGTTTGCGGGCAGATAGTTGCTGCACAAGAGCAGGGGCTTGCCCCCTTCCGAAACCCCATGCCCGCACAGGTAGAGAACAACCACATCCCGGTCTCGGGGGACGACACCCCGCAGCGCCGTTGCCAGGGTGGCCATCCCCTCGGATGTTTCAAGGCCGGCCAGGGCCTGGCGGGAATTCGATTTCGGGCCGAGTGGAGGCGGCGATGTGAGACGCGCGACGTCCTCTTCCGCGAAGGGGACCGGCGGGACCGCCAGCGCGTCGTAATGCACGACGGCCAAACCGAATACGTGCACGCGCGGCAGGAACAGCCACCACCACAGGGTCCAGGCAAGCACTCCGACCAATGCCAGGCCCAAGAGGCTCGTCGTCACGCGGGCCGTCCAACGGCTCGCGGTGTTAACGTGGTTCCCCGCCGGCCGACCTCGCCAGGTGCGGGTCGAGCGTATCGAGCGGCCAGATCGATCGGTCATCCTTCTTGCGCCTCCGGCGAAGGGGCCGATGGAAACGAACTTTCCTCGCAAGCGAATTCTAGCGCAATCCTGTCAACCAAGCCAGATAGCGCCGGGCAGGCGGGCAAGGCTCAAGAACCAATGTCCAAGGCTCCGTATCCAGAATTCAGAGTCCCCACGTCAGATTGTCGAGGCTTGCCCGCTGGTGGCCATCGCGAATTGAACCTTAAACCTCCCCCCCCGCGCTGTCTTGCATTTGGCCGGTCGTTTGCTACTCTCAGGGGAGTGCCAGGATGGGGTGCGGGGGCGGCCCGGGTCTGCCTCGCCTGGCCACCCCCTCTTCAGAAGTCTGCGTAATTTCGTGCCGTCGTCAGGCATTCGCTGAATGCCGCCGGTTTCGCCAAGAGAGCACTTCGATAGTAGCGCGTTCCATGCATAACCTCCCGGTTCACTGGTGCGAGGGACTCTTTCTGAGGCCCCAGCACCTCCAGGCGGCGGATCGCTCCTGGCACGAGACGTTGGGAACCAGCGAGCACTGGGACCATCAGTACAACTACGGACTTCGCCAAATCGAACTGAGCGAAGAGTCCATCAGCAACTGGCAACTCCAGGTCAACGTCTGCCACGCCCGCATGAAGGACGGAAGCCTGGTCAAGCTGGATGCGGGGCAGGGGCTCGACCGGATCGATCTGAAGCCGGCTTTTGACCAGAGCGACACCGTTCGGGCGTACCTGGCGATTCCGAGACTGAAGCTTGGGCATCGCAACGTTTCCCGAGGGGGGGGTGGCGACCAGGTGCGGTACGTTGAGACGACCGCCATGCTCGCCGACGAAAGCGAAGGGGGGAACGACCAGGAGGTCCAATTTCGCAATCTCAACGTGCGACTGCTCCTTTCCACCGAGGACCTGTCGGGGTACGAACTGCTGCCGATCGCCGAAATCCAGCGGGCCGGCGAGAAAGAGAGCGTTCCCCAACTAAGCAGCAAGTACATTCCGCCGGTCCTGGCGATCGACGCCTGGGCCGGGCTGGGGCGGGACATAGTCCGGGCGATTTACGATCTTCTGGGCAAAAAAGCAGAAGTCCTCAGCCAGCAAGTCATCAATCGCGGCATTTCACTCGTCAGCCAGGAGCCCGGAGATTTGGACCGGCTGTTGATGCTCCTGCAACTGAACTCGGCGATTGCGACGCTTGAGGTGCTCGCCTTTGCCGAGGGAGTCCACCCGCTGGTCGCCTACGTCGAGCTGTGCCGGATTGTCGGACAGCTCTCGATTTTCGGCCCGACGCGCCGGCCGCCGGAAATTCCCCATTACGACCACGACGACCTGGGAAGAATCTTCGGCTGGATACGCGACCAGATCGAGATTCTGCTGGGCATGGTGCGGGACTACGAATATGAGCAGCGATTCTTCGTCGGCGAATCGCGGGGGATGCGCGTCGCTCTCGATCCGAAATGGTTGGGGACCGACTGGAAGTGGTTCGTGGGCGTTCAGACCGGCGTGTTGACCGAGCGGGAATGCCTGGAGATGCTCTCGCCCGGCAACCTCGACTGGAAGCTGGGCAGCGCCAAGCAGGTGGACGCGCTCTTCCAGTATGGAGCGGAGGGCCTCCAGTTGACCCCGCTTGCCCAGGCGCCCAGGGCGTTGCCCGCCGTGCGCGACTGGGTCTATTACGAGGTCACCCGGGGGAATGTGGCGTGGAAGGATGTCTTGGACACGCAGACCCTGGCAATGCGGCTGAAGGATTCGCTGATCCTCAATCTTGACACGTTGCAGGGGGCGAGGAAACTGGTGGTTTCCTTCGCTGGAAAGCAAGTTTCGCTGCAATTCGCCTTGTTCGCGGTGCCAAATCGCTAATGACTCCGGAATTCGCATCAGCCGCCGACCCCGTCTTTCTCCACGTCCTCGAGCTGCTCGAACGCATCGGCCGCGGCGAGGACCCGCCGGCCGCCGAGGAACGGGGGCGGATTCGCGGCTGGATCGATCAGGCGGAAGCCCGCTTGGGGCAACGCGAAGACTGGATGCTGGCGAAATACGCGCTGGTGGCCTGGATCGACGACTTGCTCATCGACGCGCCCTGGGAGGGGCGGAGTTGGTGGAGGGAAAATGCCCTGGAGGTCGAAGTCTTCAACACGCGGCTTCGGAATGAGGAGTTTTACGCCAAAGCCAGGCTGGCGTCCTCGCTGACCGCCAAAGACGCCCTCGAGGTGTTTTATCTCTGCGTGGTGCTCGGATTCCGCGGCCTGTATCGGGACCCTGCGGCCGCGGCCGTCCTCGCTCCGCCCCGGGGCCTCCCCGCGGACCTGGAAACCTGGGCGAGACAGACATCGGCAGCCGTTGCCAGCGGGCTCGGCCGCCCCGGGATTTCAGATGCAACGCAGCCGGGAGAAGGAGCCCCTCCGCTGGAGGGCCTGACGACGCTTGTCGGCTCCGCATTGACCGGCGCCGTCCTGGGCGCGTTCGCCTTGATCCTGGTCTGGATCGCGTTTTTTTCATGAGAGGGTGAGAGGTTGCAGGGACAGTCAATAACGGCAACAGGGCCTTTTAAATGAGCTTGCGTGATTCCGGGAAGAATTCATGAGAGCGTGATAGCCGCGTGGGCTTGCCCCGCGCTCTCCTGCGCTGCGGTACAACCCGTACGTAACGAAGCGCGGGGCAAGCCCAC
>JAMOAF010000840.1 GCA_023621895.1 Planctomycetota bacterium | reverse complement strand
AGCCGTAAATTCATGTTCCGGCCAAAGCCCTCCCGTCCAGCCGAGAGAGCGGAGAGAATGGCCGAGAATGACTTGAGTCGCCAGCGCAACGAGCGGGATGCCGGTGACTTTGCTCAAAAAAGGCACTGTCCGGCTGGCCCGGGGATTGACTTCCAGGACATAGAGCTTATTTGCGTAGACGACGAATTGAATATTCAAAAGGCCCCGGCAATTCAAGGCTTTGGCAATCGCCGTCGTGGCCGCGACAATCTTTTCTTTGCTGTCGGCCGAAAGCTCCCGGGGCGGATAAACGGCCGTGCTGTCGCCGGAGTGAACCCCCGCCCGCTCCACATGCTCCATGATGCCGGGGATCAGAACTGTTTCTCCGTCCGCGACGGCGTCAACTTCGACTTCCCGGCCGGACAGATATTTGTCTACCAGAACGGGATGATCCGGCATGATCTTGACGGCCGTCGCCAAATAATCGGCTAATTCTGCCTCGCCGTAAACAATCTCCATGGCCCGACCGCCCAGGACGTAGGAAGGACGGACGACAACCGGATAGCCGATTTCGGCCGCCACCGCCAACCCCGCCGCTGGCGTCGTAACGGCGCGGCCGGCCGGCTTGGCGATGCCGAGATCGGTCAGGAGGCGGTCAAATTTGTCCCGGTCCTCGGCGGTGTCGATGCTCGCCACCGAAGTACCCAATATCGGCACCCCGGCGGCGGCCAGAGGCCCGGCCAGATTCACGGCCGTCTGCCCGCCGAATTGGACGATGACTCCCGCCGGCTTCTCTTTCTCCACAATGTTCAGGACATCTTCCGCACCCAGAGGCTCGAAATAAAGCCGGTCGGAAACATTGGCATCGGTGCTCACCGTCTCCGGATTATTATTGATGATGATGGCTTCCACACCGCATTCCCGCAGCGTCCGGACCGCGTGAACAGTACAGTAGTCGAATTCGATACCTTGACCGATGCGGATGGGCCCGGCGCCGAGTACGACGACTTTCTTCTTTTCGCTTACCGGCGCCGCGTCCGGGGGGCCGTAACAGGAATAATAATAAGGAGCGGCGGCCCCGGCTCCGGCCGCATAAATGTCGATGCTCCCGTAGGCGGGAACGATATCTTCCCGCCGGCGACGACTGCGGATTTCCGCTTCGCTTCGGGTCAGGAGACGGGCAATTTGCCGATCGGAGAAGCCGGATTCTTTGGCGCGGCGCAACAGAGCCGCCGGCAGTTCGCTTTCGGCGCCGGCAATCTGCTGTTCAAGTTCAACAATCGCCTGGATTTTGTGGAGGAAGAAGACATCGATGCCGGTGTGACGGTTGATTTCCGCCGGGGTAGTACCGCGCCGCAAGGCCGCGGCGACGGCGAAAAGGCGCCGGTCGTCTGGCGTCCCAATTCTCGCCAGGAGCGTCGCGTCGGGCAAGGAGCGAAATTCTTCCGTCCCCAGGCCATCGTCGCCCGTCTCCAAAGAGCGAATCGCTTTCAACAGCGAGCCTTCAAAGGTCCGGTCGATCGCCATCACTTCCCCCGTCGACTTCATCTGCGTCGTCAGCGTCCGATCGGCGGCGGCAAATTTGTCGAAAGGCCAACGGGGAATTTTCGTCACCACATAATCAAGCACCGGCGGGTCGGCAGCCGTCCATCCTGCCGCCGGGCCGGTAATCTCGTCAAGACTCAGCCCGACAGCAATCTTGCTCGCCACCCGGGCAATGGGGTAGCCGGACGCTTTGGACGCCAGAGCACTGGAGCGGCTGACCCGGGGATTTACTTCAATGACGTAATAACGCCCGTCCAGCGGGTCGAGGGCGAATTGAACATTGCAACCGCCCGCGATCCCCAGGGCGCGGATGATTTTGAGCGCGGCCGCCCGGAGCATTCCTTCTGCCCGTTCCGACAGTGTCTGGCAAGGTGCCACGACGATGCTGTCGCCGGTATGGACGCCGACCGGATCGAAATTCTCCATGCCGCAGACGACAACGCAATTGTCTTTGCCGTCCCGCATCACTTCGAATTCAATCTCCTTCCAGCCGGCAACGCTCCTTTCAATGAGCACTTGGTGAATCCGGCTCATTTTCAGACCGCGGGAGACGATGTCCCGCAATTCCGCCGCATGGTGGACGATGCCGCCGCCCGTCCCGCCGAGAGTGTAGGCGGGGCGGACAATCACCGGAGAGCCGACGGCGCAGACGAACTCCTCCGCCGCCGCCAGGGATTCGACGACCCGGCTTTCCGGCACCGGCTCGTCAATGGCTTCCATTAAGCCCTTAAAGCTTTCCCGGTCTTCCGCCTGCCGGATTGCCGCCAGAGGCGTACCGAGCAAAGCCACGTTCATTTCCGTCAAGACGCCGGCCTCACTCAGTTCCACGGCTAAATTCAGGCCGACTTGGCCGCCCAGGGTCGGGAGAAGCCCGTCCGGTTTTTCCCGCCGAATGATCGCAGCGACCGTCTCTCGGTTCAGAGGCTCGATATACGTCCGGTCAGCCATATCGGTGTCGGTCATGATGGTCGCCGGATTGCTGTTGACGAGGACAACCTCAATTCCTTCCTCGCGCAAGGCGCGGCACGCCTGGGAGCCGGCATAATCGAATTCGGCGGCCTGCCCGATAATGATCGGACCGGAGCCGATAACCATTACTTTGCACAATTCCTTATTCAGCGGCATGATCATTCTCCTCCGTCGACCGGGACGGCCGTCCCGGTCAGATTTCGGTTCCTTCCTCGATTACCCGGCGGTCCCGCAACACAATCCGGCCGCCTACCATGGTCAGTACCGGCAAACCCCGGACGCTGCGCCCGGCAAAAGGAGTGTTGCGGCCTTTGCTCGCAAAAGCAGCCGGGTCCACCGTCTCGGCGGCGGCCCGATCAATGACCGTGATATCGGCGGCCGCTCCCGGCCGCAGAGTACCGCCCGCCAAGCCGAGCAGACGGGCCGGCGCTACGGTCATCTTGTGCATCGCTTCCATCAGAGTAAGGACGCCTTGTTCCACCAATTCCGTCAGCACCAGCGGCACAGCCGTTTCTAACCCGCTGATACCGGCCGGCGCCAGGACGAATTCCGTCTCTTTCTCGTCCGCCGCGTGGGGCGCATGGTCGGTGGCAATCACGTCGATCGTCCCGTCCCGCAGCCCGGCCCGGACGGCCGCTACATCGGCGGCCGTCCGCAGCGGCGGATTAACTTTGGCGTTAGTGTCATAATCGTTGATCGTTTCTTCCGTCAAGGTAAAATGATGCGGGCAGGCTTCCGCCGTCACCCGGATTCCCCGGGCTTTCGCCTGCCTGACAATTTCGACTGCCCCCGCCGTGCTGAGATGAGCGATATGGACCTGTCCGCCCGTCATCCCGGCCAGAAGGCAGTCGCGGGCGACCATCACTTCTTCCGCCGCCGCCGGCATTCCCCGCAAACCAAGCCGGGTGGCGATCCGGCCGGAATTAATGCCAACCTCACCAACGAGGGACTTTTCTTCGCAGTGAGCGATTACCGGAACGCCGAGCATCGCCGCGTATTCCAAGGCGCAGCGCATCATTTCCGCACTCAGCACCGGCATCCCATCGTCAGAGAAAGCAACGGCCCCTTCCCGCCGCATCCTGCCCAGTTCCGCCATTTCCTCACCCCGCAGCCCTTTGGTGACCGCCCCGATGGGATAGACCCGGACGAGTCCCGACCGCCTCGCCTTGTCCCGCACGGCAGCGATCAAAAGGCCGCTGTCGAGGACCGGCTGGGTGTTCGGCATGCAGGCGACGGCGGTGAAGCCGCCCCGCGCCGCCGCCCGGGTGCCGGTGCGAATATCCTCCTTGTATTCAAAGCCCGGTTCCCGCAAATGAACATGCATATCAATTAATCCCGGCACCACGGCCTTGCCGGCGACGTCGATGACTTCCGCCCCGGCCCGGGCTAAGTCCAGGCCGATTGCGGCCACCCGGCCGCCGCTGACCAGAAGATCACCAACGAACTCAATTCCCTGGGACGGGTCAATTATTTGCCCGCGCCGCAATATTATGTCCATTATTCCCCGCCTCCCAGCAATAATCTCAATAAAGCCATCCGTACCGCCACCCCGTTCGTCACCTGCTCTAAAATAGCCGATTGAGGCCCGTCCGCCACCGCCGGGTCGATCTCGACGCCGCGGTTAATCGGTCCGGGATGGAGCAGGAGGGCGTCCGGTTTGGCCCGGGCCAGGCGTCGGGCATCGATGCCGTACCTTTCGTTGTACTCGGCCAAAGCGGGAATCAGCCCTTTCGCCTGCCGTTCCAACTGCAGCCGCAAAACGATGACCACGTCGGCGCCGTCCAGAGCCGCATCGACGTCGGTATGGCAGCTGACGCCCGGGGCGGCGATTTCCGGCGGGAGCAACGTCGCCGGTCCGGCCGCCGCAATGGTCGCGCCCATCCGGGTCAGGCCCCAGATAGCGGAGCGAGCCACCCGGCTGTGCCGGATATCGCCGACGATGGCTACCCGCAGCCCGGCCAGACGGCCTTTCTTCTCCCGGATGGTAAACAGGTCGAGCAGACCCTGAGTGGGATGCTCGTGCATTCCGTCCCCCCCATTGATGACCGGGATGGTCAGCATCTCCGCCAGGAAAGCGGCGCTGCCGGAGTGAGGATGGCGCAGAACAACGGCGTCCACTCCCATGGCCGCGAAAGTGCGGGCCGTGTCCTTCAACGTTTCCCCTTTCTGGACGCTGGCGGCGGCTACGGCGATATTGACTACATCCGCCCCCAAATATTTCCCGGCCAATTCAAAGGAAGTCCTGGTCCGGGTGCTCGGCTCATAGAAGAGAGTCACCAGCACCTTCCCTTTCAGGTCGG
>JAMOAF010000810.1 GCA_023621895.1 Planctomycetota bacterium | reverse complement strand
ACTACCGTCTTCGCGGCAGCGGCTGCCGTCTCTCGAACCGCCTTCTTGAGTTCCTCGACGGTGGCCTGGGCGAAGCTCAGGTGCGCCAGGATCAGAACGAGAACGGATGCTCGACACCAATCGCGCAGCATATTCCACCTCCTGACAGTAAAACGGACTGCGAAACTTTCTTGCCCGTCAGCCAGCGGCGCGCTCCAGCAACTCTCCACACTTCCGCCGCAAATTCCTCAAGTGAACAGGCTAGTTGGGTAGCCTGGCCAACTCCGCCCCCTCCGCGGGCGGGTGTAGTCTTCGGACTCGCTGCCCGGAAGCCGCGCGAGCTACCCAGGGGGCGGTGCTGTCGATGCCGGGGACCGCACGCTATCATTGTAGGCGCTGGAAGCCTCTTCACTGGACAAGGCCTCGAGGCGGCACTACCCTCAACAGCACCAAGGACGGGACGCAATCGACGTTCCGGACCGAACAGTGGAGGCAGACGTGGGCTCGCGGTGATGGCATTGCGCCGCTTGCCGGCCGGCAATTCTGGTAAGCGCGGCGTCTATTCACTTTTGTCCGCAGGTTGGGGAGTGGATTCGATGTGGAAAAAGCAACTGGCGTGGATGCTACTTGCCGCCGCCGTCGCTGTCGCCGTGTTCTTTGGTTACCGCTACTGGCTGTCGCTAAAGACAGTGTTGCCCGAGGGAATCGCCTACGGCAACGGCCGCGTCGAGGCCAAACTCGTCGACGTGGCCGCGAAGGAGCCGCTGCGGGTCAAGGAGATCCTTGTCGACGAAGGCGACCTGGTCGAACCAGGCCGGGTATTGGTCCGGCTGGACACCAACACGCTGGAGGCCGAATTGGCCGAAGCCGAGGCGAACGTCGCGAGCGCCCGGGAGCAGGAGGCGGTTGTCAATTCGAGCATCGTCAAGAAGAAAAGCGAAGTCGACCTTGCAGTCGTCGAGTTGGAACGAGCCCGCAAACTGCTGCCGAGCGGCGCCGGTTCGCAGGAGGAGTACGATCGCCGCAGCACGTACCTGGACGTGAGCAAGGCCGCGGTGGCGGAAGAAGAGGCGAGACTTCGGACGGTGCAGCAGCAGGTCAAGGCCGCCCAAGCCGCCGTAGCGACGATCCAGACCCGCATCGACGACGCGACGCTCAAGTCGCCGGTCCGCGGAAGGGTCCTCTACCGCCTGGCGGAAGTCGGCGAGGTCCTGGCTCCCGGCGGCAAAGCGCTCACGCTGGTCAATCTCGAAGACGTCTACATGGAGATCTTCCTTCCCTCGCTTGAGGCTGCCAGGATCAAGGTCGGAACGGAGGCGCGGATTACGGTTGATCACGCCCCGGGCCGCGCGGCTGCCGGGTATGTGAGCTTCGTCTCTCCGGAGGCGCAATTCACGCCCAAGCAGGTGGAAACGCGGAGCGAGCGCGACAAGCTGATGTTCCGCGTCAAGATCCAGGTGCCCGAAGAGCTGGTTTCTTCGTACATCGAGCGAATCAAGACAGGTGTCCGCGGCGTGGGATATGTCAAGGTGGATCCGTCGGCCGCCTGGCCGGACTGGCTGGAAAATGTGCTGGCGCCGCCGGCGAAGCCGGGCGATCAAGCGCCGCCCGGCGCCAGCGAGCCGGCATCGGGAAATCCCCAGGCTCCGGTTTCCGCGGAAAAAACCCCGGCGGCGGAAACGGGACCTCCTTCTCGGACTGACTGAGCGCGTCGCGGCGGGTGGGCCGGACGACGCTCCGCCTGGAAACGGTGCTTTCGGCTGCGAGAAGCCGGATGCGGAACCAACAGCCCCTACAGAAAAATATGCCAACCGCCGTGTCCCAGACGCCGCCGACATCACCCTCCGGCACACCGGTGGTGTCCGTTCGAGATGTTACGCACCGCTATGGGAAGACGGTGGCCCTCAACGGCGTCTCCCTCGACATCCCCGCCGGCCGGATGGTCGGCATGGTCGGTCCCGACGGGGTGGGCAAATCGACCCTGATGGCCCTGATCGCCGGTTCGAAGCGGATCCAGCGGGGAAGCCTGGCGGTGCTTGGCGGCGACATGGCCGACGCGCGGCACCGCCGCGCCGTCTGCCCGAAGATCGCCTACATGCCCCAGGGTCTGGGCAAGAACCTCTACAACGAGCTGAGTGTTCGGGCGAACGTCGACTTCATGGCGCGGCTGTTTGGGCTTTCCGTCGCGGAGCGATCCGCGCGTGTCCAGGAGCTGCTCGAGGCGACCGGACTGGCGCCCTTTCCCAACCGTCCGGCGGGCAAGCTTTCGGGCGGGATGAAACAGAAAGTGGGTCTCTGCGGCGCCCTGGTCCACCAGCCGGACCTGCTGATCCTCGATGAGCCGACGACCGGAGTCGATCCGCTGTCGCGCCGGCAGTTCTGGAGCCTGGTCGACGAGATTCGCGCGAGCCAGCCCGGCATGAGCGTCGTGATCTCCACGGCGTACATGGACGAGGCGCAACGATGGGACTGGATCGTCGCGATCGACGCCGGCCGCGTGCTGGCGACGGGAACTCCCGCGGAGTTGATGGAAAGGACCGGCAGCCGGGACCTGGAGAGTTGCTTCATCGCCTTGCTGCCGGAGGAGAAGCGCCGGGGGCACGAGCAACTCGTGATCCCGCCGCGCCTGGCGGACGAGACGGAGATCGTCATCGAGGCCACGGGCTTGACTCGCCGATTCGGTAATTTCACGGCGGTGGACCGTGTAAGCCTCACGATCGAACGCGGGGAGATCTTCGGCTTCCTGGGGTCCAACGGCTGCGGCAAATCGACGACCATGAAGATGCTGACCGGTCTGCTTCCGCCGAGCGAGGGGACGGCGTCCCTCTTCGGCCAATCGGTCGAAGCGGGCAGCCTCGAGGTTCGCAAGAACCTCGGCTACATGACTCAGGCCTTCTCGCTTTACGGGGAGCTGACCGTTCGCCAGAACCTGGTTCTGGACGCGCGACTGTATCACATTCCCCCCGTGAAGGCCAAGGAGCGGATCCGAGCGCTTGTCGAAAAATTCGGGCTCGGCCCGCACCTCGACGCGCTGGCCGGGGAATTGCCGATGGGGTTGCGCCAGCGACTTTCACTGGCGGTCGCCGTGCTGCACGAACCGAAAATCCTGATCCTCGACGAACCCACGTCCGGGGTCGATCCGGTCGCTCGGGACAGCTTCTGGGAATTGCTGATCGACCTTTCCCGGAAGCAGGGCGTGACAATCTTCATTACGACGCATTTCATGAACGAAGGCTTGCGCTGCGACCGGATCTCGCTGATGAACGCGGGCAAGGTTCTGGCCTGCGACGCGCCGAAGAGGCTGATCGAGGCACGGGGCGCGCCGTGCCTGGAGGATGCGTTCATCGGCTACATGGAAGAGGCGATCGGCGGCGCAGAGGCGGCGAAAGCGGCCAGCCCCGCGCCGGCTGCGCGGCAGAGCGCCGCGGCGCCGAGTCGCAAGAGCAGCAGGCCAAGGTTGGGTCTCGGTCGAATGCTCGCCTATTCACACAATGAGACGATGCAGATCGTGCGCGACCCGGTGCGATTGGCCTTCGCCTTCATCGGCTCCGCGTTGCTGATGCTGGTCTTCGGTTTCGGCATCACCATGGACGTGGAGAACATTCGCTATGCCACGCTGGACCTCGACCAGTCGCCCGAGAGCCGCGCGTACCTGGAACAGTTCGCCGGTTCGCCGCGCTACTTCGCGGGCACTCCTCCGGTCTGGTCCCCTGCGGAAGCGCTCGCGCGGCTGCAATCCGACGACATCTCGCTGGTCCTCGAGATGCCGCCGAGTTTCGGCCGGGATCTCCGCAGGGGCAGCGCGCCGGACGTGCTGGCGAGGGTCGATGGAGCGAACACGTTCCGCGGGGAGACCATCTCGCAGTACGTTCGCGGAGTGCACCAGACGATGCTGCGGGACCCCGCAAGCGGGCTGGGCACAAAGCCCAAGCGGTACACGGCCGATATCGAAGATCGCTACATGTACAATCCCACCTTCGAGAGTCTCTACGCGATCGTGCCGGGAGTGCCCGCCCTGCTCCTGATCCTGATCCCCGCGATTCTCATGGCGGTCAGCGTGGTCCGCGAGAAGGAGTTGGGCTCGATCATCAACTTCTACGTCACGCCGACCGGGAGGCTCGAGTACCTTCTCGGAAAACAGCTTCCCTACGTCGCCATCGGCATGTTGAACTACTTCACCTTGGCGGCGATGGCGACGCTGGTGTTCGGCGTTCCGGTCAAGGGAAGCTTTGCGATGCTGACGCTCTGCACGCTCCTGTACGTCACGGCGACAACCGGCATCGGCCTGGTCATCTCGACCTTCACGACCAGCCAGGTGGCGGCGGTTTTCGTCACGGCGATTCTCACGATCGTGCCGAGCATCCAGTTCTCCGGATTCTTGCAGCCGGTATCCACGCTGGAAGGGCAGGCCAGGCTGATCGGCTCGATCTGGCCCACGTCCTACTACATGCACTCCGCCGTGGGAGCGTTCACCAAGGGGCTCGGCGCGGAGATGCTGATGCTGGACGCGATTGTTCTCGCCTGCTGCATTCCGGTGTTCTGGGCGGTAAGCACGATTGCCCTTAAGAAGCAGGAAAAGTAACCATGACGAGCCTGCTGAACATCTTCTGGCTCGGGCTGAAGGAGCTCCGGAGCCTCTCGAGCGACCTGGTGATGGTCCTGTTCGTCGTCTATGCCTTCACCGGGGCGATCTACATCCAGGCGACGGGGACTTCGAACCAGGTCAACAACGCGTCGATCGCCTTCGTCGACGAAGATGGATCCGCTCTGTCGAAAGAGCTGATGAACGCCTTCTACCCCCCCTATTTCCAGACGCCCGAGG
>JAMOAF010001037.1 GCA_023621895.1 Planctomycetota bacterium | reverse complement strand
GACTGATCGGTCGTCTGGCCATTTCCACTCAAACCGCGTTCACGCTTGAGAGACGTAACCTGTTTATTTTACGCAAATTGCGGCGCTCTGCCAGAGGGAAAAAGGACAAGGTTCAAGGTTCAAATTCCAATGGCCAAGATTGGGCAAGACAAGGCCGTTACGAGGAATGCCGGACTGTGGGGACTTGGACGTTGAACCTTGGATTTTGGGCAAGGATCAAGGTTCAATTCCCAATGGCCAGATGGGCGCGACTGGTTCGTTGATCGGGAGCACCGAACTGGCGGAACTTGGTTCTTGAACCTTGGATTCTGAACCTTGGATTTTGAACCTTGGACCTTGGATTTTGCAGCCTACCCGGTCGATCAGAGCATATCGACCGGATCGATATCCACGATCCACTGGATCTCTTCGGGGGCCTTCAGATCGGCGGTCGCCCGGCGGATTGCCCGGCGGAGCCGCTCGCCGTCGGGGGCCTGGATTTGTATTTGGAATCGGTACTTCCCGCGGAGTTTGGCGAACGGCGCGGCGGCCGGGCCGAGCACTCGCGCCCCGGCGTTCTCGGCATCGAGGGCCGCAACCAGCGCCTGCCCCAGGACCTGCGCATACTGCTCCGTTGCCTTTTCCCCCGGCCCGCGGACGACAAACCGGGCCATTGTCGAAAAGGGGGGATAGGAGAACATCTGCCGGATCGGCAATTCGCCACTGGCAAACGCGTGATAGTCGTGGCGGACGGCCGCCTGGATCGCGGGGTGCTCGGGGTTGAACGTCTGCACGAGCACGCGCCCGCCCTTCTCCCCGCGGCCGGTGCGGCCGGCGACTTGCGTCACCAGGTGAAACGTCCGCTCCGCCGACCTGAAATCGGGCAGGTGCAGCGCCGTGTCGGCGTTGATCACGCCAACCAGGGTGACGTTCGGAAAATCAAGCCCCTTGGCAATCATCTGCGTGCCGAGGAGAATCTTCACCTCTCCGCTGCGAAACGAGTCGAGCGCTCGCTCGTGAGCCCCCCGCGATTGCATCGTGTCGGTGTCCATCCGCAGGCAGCGGACGCCCGGAAACCTGGCCCTGACTTCCGCCTCGAGACGCTGCGTGCCCAGGCCGCGGTAACTGATCCCCGCGAACTGGCAGGAGGGGCAGGCCGCCGGGGCGGGAATCTGGTAGTCGCAGTAGTGGCACAGGGCAATTTCTTCCGTACGGTGGTGCGTCAGCGCAATTTCACACTCCGGGCAGCGGACCACCTCCCCGCACGAAGGGCATTGAATGTGCGTCGAAAAGCCGCGGCGGTTCAACAGCAAAATCACCTGCCCTCCGTCGCGGAGCGATTCTCCAATCGCCTGGTGGAGCTGGCGGTGGATCGCGCCGCGGGTCGTTCGCGAGCGGAATTCGTCGCGCAGGTCGATCGTTCCCACGGCCGGCATGGGGCGGTTGAGCACCCGCCGCGGCATTTCCACGAGCCGGTACTGGCCGCACTGGGCCCGGTGCCAACTCTCCAGCGAAGGGGTCGCCGAGCCGAGCACGAGCGGGATATTCTCCTGCGCTGCGCGGCGGAGGGCCACGTCGCGAGCGTGGTACCGCGGCGCCGTCTCCTGCTTGAACGAATTCTCGTGTTCTTCGTCGAGCACGATCAAACCCAGGTTGGGCACCGGGGCAAAAACCGCGCTCCGCGCGCCCACGACAACCTGGACCTCCCCGCCGGCGATCCGCTGCCACTCCCAGTGCCGATCGGAGTCGCTCAGGTGGCTGTGCAACACGGCCACGTGGTCGAAACGCGTGCGAAAACGGCGGACCGTCTGGGGGGTCAGGCTGATTTCGGGAACGAGCACGATCGCTTGCCGCCCAAAACGGATCACCTCCTGGATCGCCTGGATGTAGACTTCGGTCTTGCCGCTGCCGGTCACTCCGTGGACCAGCACCGTCGCATGGCGCCGCTGGTTGAGCACCTCGAGAATCGCCTGCAACGCCGCTGCCTGATCGGAATTCAGTTTCAGGTCCGCTTCCCGGCCGGCCGTCGGCTCCGACCGCCGCGCCGATTGGACTCGTCCCCGGCGGGCCGTGATCAGTCCTTTTTCACGCAGCGCCTGGATCGGGGCCTGGGTGCACTTGGCCGCGCGGGCCAGTTCGACGGGGGTCAGCGGCTGCCCGACACGGGCGAGCGACTCCATCACGGCCGCCTGCTTCTTGGGCAGACCCATCTTCCGCCAGGTGGCCATCGCGTCCGGTGCAATGCCCAACAGCGTGGCCACGCGGGTGCCGGCCTGGGCTCTTACGCCCGAGGGAACCACGGTTTCGAGCACCTGGCCGAGATCGCAAAGGTAATAGTCGGCAATCCACTCCGTCAGCTTCATCATCGAGGGGGAGATGAGCGTCCGCCCGTCGGCAACCGCGCGGACCGGCTTGAGCCGAAATCGTCCCGGAGGCTTGACCTCGACGCGGACACAGTACGCCTCGATCAGCCGATCCCCTTTGCCCAGAGGCACGCGCACGCGCCGGCCCGGCTCGATCTTGCCGGCCAGGGCGTCGGGCACGAGATAGTCGTACTCGCCAGGGGCGCCGCCGACGAAGACCACGGTGGCTACAAGCCGCTCCCCCTGGCCATCCTCTTCCCAAGGGGCCGGCTCCTCAAACAACCTCCGCTGCTCTTCCGCCATCGCTCCGACCAATCCGTTTACTAACCCGAAACGCCGGGCAGGGGTTACAGGTCTACCTCGTTCCCAAGCTCCAGCTTGGGAACGCTCGCCCCAGTTTGACGCTCCGCTCATTCCCTCGCCCCTCGTTCCGTCCCCTCCCTGGTTCCCAAGCTCCAGCTTGGGAACGCTCACTCCAGTTTGACGCTCCGTCACGCGGCAATCACATCGGGTTCCCAAGCTGGAGCTTGGGAACCAGGAAGCTCCAGCTTGGGAACCAG
Organism: Planctomycetota bacterium; assembly: GCA_023621895.1. GTDB lineage: Bacteria > Planctomycetota > Planctomycetia > Pirellulales > Thermoguttaceae > JAAYCB01. The sequence continues at coordinate 1,900 of JAMOAF010001037.1, read as the reverse complement.
GGGAAGGGAGGGAACCGGCGGCCCCCTTCGCGCCAACCCTGGCACGATCGGCGTTTTCAGGCTACCATACCCGCAATATCCCACGTCACCCACGGCCCTGCAACCGGGAGAAATCGCGGCCATGCGCGTCGGACTCTTCGGAGGCACATTCGATCCGGTCCACTACGGGCATCTGCTCCTGGCCGAGACCTGCCGCGAGCAGTGCGACCTGGACGAGATCTGGTTCCTGCCCGCTGACGTGCCGCCGCACAAACAGGATGCGGTGGTCTCGTCGGGGCAGGCTCGCGCGGAAATGATCGAACTGGCCGTTGCCGGCAATCCGGGCATCCTCGTCAGCCGCTACGAACTGGAGCATGGCGGCGTGAGCTACACGGTCGACACCCTTCGCCACTTCCGCGATGAAACGCCGGAGGCCGAGTTGTTCTTCCTGATGGGCGCCGACATGTTCAACGACCTGCCCAATTGGCGCAACGCGGAAGAGGTCTGCCGGCTGGCGGTCCCAATCGTCGCCCAGCGAGCCGGCGCAGATCCGCCCGACTACGATTGCCTCCGCTCGATCGCCACGCCGGAACGGATTTCTGAGTTCCTCAACTACCAGGTCGAGATGCCGCAGATCGAATTGAGCAGCACCGAGATTCGCAACCGGGTGGCCGAAGGGCGATCGATCCGCTACCGGACCCCGCGCGCGGTCCAGAAGTACATCGAGACCCACGGGCTCTACCTGCCCACGTGACTGCGGGGGCCGACTCAATGCCCGTCTTGTAGCACCCCCCAATTCACCGGGGCAAGGCCGCTTGAAGGCAGAAACTGCAAACGCGGGCTGCCGAGCGTTATATATGCCGCCAGTTCGAGCCTGAGTCGCAAGGGGACCAGCGCCGGCCGGCATTGGCGGTCCCGCCCAGTCCCGCGATGTCCCTGCCCCGCGGTCTTCCAGGATGTGTATCAGGAGGTCAGATCCATGCGAACTGTCTTGGCACTGTTTCTCGGTGTCGTTCTTGGAGCGGTCGTGTTTGCCGCAGCCTCGCCGGCCGCCCCGGCGGAAGGCGCGGCAAAACATCCCCCAAAGGTCCAGCTCAAGGAAAAATCGGCCACGGTCTTTCCCGTGCTGATTGTCACGCCGGCCGGTCCAAGCCCGGTCGACCTCAGGCAGCGGATTGCCGAAGTGGTCGGAATGCTCTTGGAGCGGGCGGGCCTCGACGACGTGCGGCTGGCGAAATCCGCGTTCACTGCGCCCGACGGCGCCAGCGTCGAGAAGATCGCGGCAGCCTTCGGCCGCTTTGTTGTCGAGCAGAAGATCGAGACCCCCTACGCCCTCTATGGCGAGCTGCTCGGCGAGCCCGGCCGGGGCGTCGACGCGGTCCGCACGATCGTCGTCGACCGTCAGGGAAACGTGGCGTTTGCCGAAGAGATGGGCCGCGAGGCGATTGCCAAGTTGGGCCCGAACGTCCCCAACGATCCGCTCGAGTGCTGCGTGTTCATGGTCAACCGGCTCCGCGCGCCGTGGGACCTGGCCGACCCGCTTCGCAAGGACGCTCCCCGGGGGAAAATCCAGGAAGACTGGCGGCAGAAGTCCGGGTTGCCCGACGACGATGAGATCAAGGCGATGGGAGGTCGCGCCGGCCGGCTCCGCCAGCAATTGGCGGAAAGCAGGCTCGTCGTCCTCGGCGTGCGGGCCGGCGGCAAGGCGGACGAGAAGGCCGCCTCGCTGCTGGCTGAAGAGCTTGCGCCAGTCGGTTTCAAGTCGGTCGTCGCGGCCGAGGCCGGTCCCATGCTCGATCTGAAGGGCAGTCCCAACGAGCAGGAAGTGCTCTGGCGGGCGGCTCGGCAGGTTCGCACGTGGGTCCAGCAACACAAGCCTCAATCCGAATACGTGCTGGTAGCCGACTTCGCCATCGGCCGC
>JAMOAF010000826.1 GCA_023621895.1 Planctomycetota bacterium | reverse complement strand
GTTTGGCGCGAATGAATTCGCTTACAGCAGTCAGCACCCGGGCGGGTTGAATTTTGTGCTGGGCGACGCGTCGGTTCGATTCATCTCCGCCACCGTCGACCGGATGATCATGGCGCAGGCCGCCGACCGCGACAGCCGGGCGCACTGGGATCAGCGATACCGAGAGGTTTACACAATTCCCTAGCCGGCTTGCCGCAGTGACCGCGGCTCGCCCGCCCCAATGATTTCAAGACGTGCTGCTTGGCCAACGCATCGTCCGCGGCATTCTCGTCGTGATTACCGTGCAGCGGACGGGCCTTTTTGCTTTTTTCAAGAAAGAACGATCCATGAAGCTATTCACGCGTTTGGTGCTCGCTTTGGTCCTTTGTCCGTTCCTCTGCGGCTGTGGCGACAAGGCGCAGCAACCTCAAAGTCAGTCTTCTCAAGCCGAGGCAGACGACTCGAACCCGAGCCAAACCGACTGACGTGGTTTCAGGCGTCACCATCCCGCCGGGCCCCGTGCCGAGTCGGCCGGCTTCCGGCAGCGGATTTTCGCTTCCCGTCCGTGCAAACCGGCAAGGCCGGTTCAGAGCGCGAGGCTAGATCGGGAAAAACCGCGGTCAGATTCGTTTCGTCCCGGCCTGGCACACGGGCGCGCATCGCAGCGGCCACCCTTGGCCCGCCAAGTCAACTGCGCCGGCGTGTCAAAATCCAGCGATCCGTCCTTAAGGCGGCCTCGAACCTCTCATTCTGAACAACCGCCGAATGTCGCGGGCGCGCCTTGCGCCCGCGGGATCGGAATCGGTCTCCCAAGACCTCGTCAGCAGTTGGCCACACGCCCCGGCCGCTTTCTCCCCTTTGGAGTGCGGCGATTCATCGCCGCTTTCGCGCACCCAGCAGATTGAGGGTCTGTTGTCGTTCGGCCAGTCTATGGGTGGCCCCTTTTTCTGTCTTCGGCCAGTCTGTGGGTGGCCCCTTTTTCTGTCATCGCCCCTTCGGAGTGCGGCGATTGATCGTCCCTTCGGCCAATCCGCCAGATTGAACGCATTTTGACGGTCGGCTATTCTGTGGGTGGCCCCTTTCTGCCCCTTCCTCGTCCAACCGCTGCGAAAACAGGAACCGTCCGATGAACCAAAAAGCCGTCTTTCCCGGACGTTACATCCAGGGAGCGGGCGCCCTGGCAACGCTCGCCGAAGAGGTCCGGCAGCTTGGTTCCCGGGCGCTTGTCGTTGCCAGCGGCACGGCGGAGCGAGCGATTGTTCCGCCCCATCTCGCGGCGTGGCGCGAGCGCGTGGCCGTGACCGTCGAACGGTTCGGCGGCGAGTGTTCGGACGAGGAGATGGAGCGGCTGACGAAGGTCGCCCGATCGCACGCGTGCGACGTGATCGTCGGAATGGGCGGCGGCAAGGTCATCGACACGGCGAAAGCAGTCGGCTACGCCGCGCAGGCGCGCGTGGCGATTGTCCCGACGATCGCCTCCTCCGACGCGCCCACCAGCGCGGTGGCGGTGATCTACACCAGTGCCGGCGTCTTCCTGCGGACGGTTGCCTTGCCGCGGAACCCGGACCTCGTGCTCGTCGACACCCGCGTGATTGCCGAAGCGCCGGTGCGCTTTCTCGTCGCTGGCATGGGGGATGCGCTGGCGACGTGGTTTGAGGCCGAGTCGTGCCGCATGGCGCACGCTCCCAACGAATGCGGCGGGCTGGGAACGCTCGCCGGCTACGCTCTGGCACGGCTCTGCTACGAGACGCTCATGGAATACGGAATCGCCGCGAGGATGTCCTGCGAGGAAAAGGTCGTCACGCCGGCGCTGAACCACGTCGTCGAGGCGAACATCCTGCTCAGCGGCCTGGGCTTCGAAAGCGCGGGACTGGCAACCGCCCATTCGATCCACAACGGCCTGACCGAGCTCGATGCAACCCACGCCTACCTTCACGGCGAAAAAGTCGCCATCGGCGTCCTTGCCGGCCTGTTCCTGACCGCCCAGCCGAGCCGCCTGGTCGCCAAGGTCTATGATTTCTGCGAGTCCGTCGGCCTGCCGACGACACTCGCACAAGTCGGGCTTGGCGAGATAAGCTTCGGCGACCTCCGCCGAGTCGCCGAAGCGGCATGCCGCGAAGGGGAAACGATCCATCACGAGTCCTGCCCGGTTTCGGCGGATGCCGTGGTCGCCGCGCTGAAGGCGGCGGACAGGTTTGGACGCAACCGGCCTGATCAGCGCCACGGGGCACGGTGATCGCGGCCGCCGGGTTTGCCGGTGTCCCGTTGGCCAGTCTCAAAAAAAGTCTGCGGCTGCGGAGTCTGGCTTTCTCGAACCTGGAAATCCGCGGCAGGCCAAGCATTCGGGAATATCGGTGCGCGGCCGGAAGCGCTCGGGAAAAAGGCTCAGATGGCGAGCCGGAAACAAGGGGAATGCGAAACGAACGCAGTTTTTTTTCCCACCGCGTTCGTTGACGCCGCTTGTCACGGTGGCTAAACTCTCGGCGTCCCCGCAGTCAATGGAAAGGAGCTGGAAATCATGTCCAAAGGTTGCTCACGGCGTAGTTTCTTGAAACGTTCCGCCACTTTGGCTAGCGCTGCCGCGATGGCACATTCCCTCCACGCGCCGTTCGTGCTGGCGCAACCGAATCCCGGCGATAAGCTGCGCGTGGCCGTGATCGGCGCGGGAGGCATGGGCGGCTACAGCGTCGGTTGCGCGCTCCGCGAGGAGCTTGTCGCCTTGGTGGACGTCGACGAGAACACGATCGCGAAAGTCATGAGCCAAAGCGTCAAGGACAAGGCCAAGCCCAAGATTTTCCACGACTACCGCAAAATGCTCGACGAGTGCGGGAAGGACCTCGACGTGGTCCTGATCGCTACTCCCGACCATCATCACGCCCCGGCCGCCATCCGGGCGATCAACGATGGCAAACACGTCTTTTGCCAGAAACCGCTGGCGCACAACATCGCCGAATGCTATGCGCTCGGCAAGGCCGCCCGGGAGAAAAAAGTGCTGACGCAGATGGGCAACCAGGGCTATTGCGGCGAGGGAATCCGTCGCGTGGCCGAGTACGTCGCCGCCGGGGCCATCGGCGCCGTCACGGAGACCCACACGCTGCTCGACCGCAACTTTGGCGGGACGGGCGGCCGGCCGCCCTCCAAGCCCGTTCCGCCCGGCCTGCACTGGGACGAGTGGCTCGGCCCGGCTCCCTACCGCGACTATCACGACGGTCTGCATCCCTTCTCGTGGAGAGACTGGAAGGCATTTGGCACGGGCACGATCGGCGACATGGCCTGCCACCGCCTCGCCTATCCCTTCATGGCGTTGAAGCTCTGGGAGGTCAAGCAGTTCACCGTCGAATGCCTCAATACCAAGGGGGGCAGCGAAGAGAAATACCCGCAGGACAACGTCGTCTGTTACCACATCCCGGCGCGCGATGATTTCCCGGCCTGCAAATGCTACGTCTACGATCACCAGGCGCTGCGTCCCGAGGTGATGAAGGAGCTGGAGAGCAAGTATTCGGTCAAGTGGTCCGAAGCGACGCTGTTTGTTGGAACCAAAGGCTATCTCGACAACCGCGCGCAGATCATTCCCGAAGCGGCGCACCAGGAGTTCCCCGCACCGCCTAAAACGCTGGTCCGTGCCAAGGCAGGCGGACCCGTCGAGGACCTCTACGCCTGCATTCGCGACGGAGGAACCCCCGTTTCCAACTTCACTGACGCGGGCGGCCCCTTGACCGCGATGGCTCTGGCCGGCCATCTCGCCCAGTACGCCGGCATCGGCGGCAAAATCCAGTGGGACGTCGAGAAGATGCAGTGCACCAACCGGCCGGAAATGAACGAATTCGTCCGGCGAGAATACCGCGCCGGATGGGAAGTGTAGCCGGCTGGGCGGAAATCAATCCCTCGTGCATACCCGAAAATCCAAAACCGTCTACTTCGTGCTCGAAGGTTTGAACGGCCTCGCCGCGTCGTACTTCAACAGCTACATCTATTTCCTGCTGCGCGACCGCTACGGCTTCGGCAACCTCGGCAACCTCTCGGTCTCGGCCCTTGGCGGCCTGACCTACATGTTCGCCGCCTGGCAGGGCGGACGCTTCGCGCAACGTTTCGGCTACTCCAAGTCGCTCAAGATCGGTTTCAGCGGCCTGATTGTCTGCCTGGCACTGGGCGCCATCGCTGCCTCGCTGCCGGCGGTGCTGCTGGTGTTCGTCGGTTGGTCGGTGACGGTCTGCTTCACCTGGCCGACGCTCGAGGCGCTCGTTAGCGACGGCGTCGGCGACGACGTGCTCCCGAAGAACATCGGAGTCTACAACGTAATCTGGTCCGGCGGGGCGGCGCTGACATACTTTATCGGCGGAGCGCTCTACGAAACGCTTGGCCACGGGAGCATCTTCTGGTTGCCGGCACTGATCCACGGCTGCCAGTACCTGATCGTCCTGCGCCTTGGCCCACAGCCCGAGCACGCCGCGCCTTCGGGGCCAACGGCGCCGCCGCATCCCCCGGAAGCGGCGGCGTTCGCCCAACAGGTGAGCCCGCAGGTCTTCTTGCGGATGGCGTGGCTGGCGATTCCGTTCTCTTACATCGCCATAACCACCCTGATCGCCGTGATCCCGGCCCTGTCGCAGACGCTCGGGCTGTCCACGGCCGAGGCGGGGCTGTTCTGCTCGATCTGGATGTTTGTCCGCCTGGGGACGTTTGTCGTTCTCTGGCATTGGACCGGCTGGCATTATCGATTCCGCTGGCTGCTGGGCGCCTACATCGGGCTGATAGCCGGCTTCTGCCTGTTGCTCCTTTCGACGAACCTCGGACTGTTCGCGGTGGCACAAGTGATTTTCGGCGTCTCTGTC
>JAMOAF010000364.1 GCA_023621895.1 Planctomycetota bacterium | reverse complement strand
GATGGCGATGAACGTGGCCGAGGCCCAGCAGATGGTCGACGCCGTGGAAAAGGCCGGCGTGGCCAACATGGTCTCGTTCAATTACCGCCGCGTGCCGGCGATCAGCCTCTTCAAGCAGCTCGTCGACGAGGGGCGCGTGGGGCGGCCGTTCCACTACCGGGCGACCTACAACCAGGACTACACGATCGGCCAGGACGTGCCGCAGGGCGGCATGTCGCTCTGGAGGCTCGACAGCAAGGTGGCCGGCAGCGGCGTGACCGGCGACCTGCTGGCCCACTCGATCGACACGGCCGAGTGGATCAACGGCCCGATCAAGCGCGTGGTCGCCCATGCCGAGACCTTTATCAAGGAGCGCAAGCACGCCGACACCGGCAAGATCGAAAAGGTCGGCATCGACGACGCCTGCATGTTCCTGGCGATCTTTGAGAACGGATCGATGGGCACCTTCGAGAGCACCCGCTACGCCCGGGGCAGGAAGAACTACAGCACGATGGAGATGAACGGCGAGCACGGCGGCCTCTACTTCGACCTCGAAGACCCGCACATCCTCCAGTTCTTCCGCTATGCCGACCCGGAAACCGGCGAGAAGATCGAGGACCACCTCACCGGCTGGCAGCGGATTCACGTTACGAACTTCGAGCATCCGTACATGAAGAACTGGTGGGTCCCCGGCTGCACGATCGGCTACGAGCACACGTTCATCCACGGCTTTGCCGACTTCCTCGCCAGCCTGGAAGGGGGCCCGGCGTTCCAGCCCAATATGCGGACCGCGATGCGGACCCAGCAGGTCTGCGAGCGGGTGCTGGAGAGCGCCAAGCAGGGCGCTTGGATCGATATCTGATCCGCCGGCCGGTCCTGACCGCTACGGAGAAACGGCTCCAACTTCCGGCCGTCAGCCGGGTTGGAGCCATTACCCGTATTTTGACAAAATCGTGGCATAAGGCAGATGGCGCGAGTGGTTTTGGCAATGTCGGGGGGCGTCGACAGCAGTGTCGCCGGCCGCCTGCTCCGCGACGCCGGGCACGAGGTGATCGGCCTGTTCATGCGCCATGCCGTCCAGGCCGAAACGTGCGGCGCCGGCGAGAGCCCGGCCCACCGCCAGGGCTGCTGCTCCGCGGCCGACGCTGCCGATGCGCGCCGGGTGGCCGAATTGCTGGGTTTTCCGTTCTACTCGGTTGATTTCGACGAGCACTTCGATCGGATCGTCGAGTATTTCGTCGGCGAGTATCTCGCCGGGCGGACGCCCAACCCGTGCGTCGTCTGCAACACGTGGCTGAAGTTCGGCCGCCTGCTGGAGTATGCCGACGGCCTGGGCGCGGAGTTCGTGGCGACGGGCCACTACGCCCGGCTCGTGGACGTGGGTGAATCGGTTCCGGCCCTGTTCCGCGGCCGCGACGCCGGCAAGGACCAGGCCTACGTGCTCTTCGGCATCGAGCGATCGCGGCTGGCGCGGGTCCTGCTGCCCGTGGGCGAATACCAGAAAACGGATATCCGGCGAATTGCGGCCGAACTGGGCCTCCGCGTGGCCGGCAAGCGCGACAGCCAGGAGGTCTGCTTCGTGCCCGACCGCGACCATGCCGGATTCATCCGCCGGCGGCGGCCGGGAGTGGACACCTCGGGCGAGATCGTCACCACCGACGGCCAGGTGGTCGGCAGGCACGGGGGAATCGAGCGCTACACGGTCGGCCAACGCAAGGGGCTGGGAGTGGCCTTCGGCGAGCGGCGGTTTGTCGTGCGGCTTGAGCCCGAGAGCCGCCGCGTGGTGGTCGGCACGCGCGAAGAGCTGGCTCGCGATGAGCTCACCGCCTGCGGGGCCAACTGGCTGATCGAACCGCCGCGTGAGCCCTTCGCCTGCCAGGTGAAGATTCGTTACCGGAGCCACCCCGCGGCCGCGACGGTCGAGCCGCTTGCCGCGGATCGATTTCGTGTCCGCTTCGAGACGCCCTCGCACGGGGTGGCGCCGGGGCAGGCGGCGGTTTGCTTCCGTGGCGACCGGTTGCTCGGCGGCGGCTGGATCGAGTGAGGCGGCGCTGGCGTTCTGGCCATGCAAATATCTCGGCCCCCGTAAACCGCCGTGGCCCCGCTGGCCGCCCCAGGTTGGTCCGCTCTCGACCACCCTACGACTGCCTTCGTCCGATCCTTGACTCCTCCGGGGGGATCGGTTACCGTCAAACTCGTCGCCAAATTGTGATCGTGAGCAGGTTCCACCCACCGAGCGGCGCCGTTTGCCCCAAAGGCCCGCGCGGCGGAAGCGGCGTGCTTTGCACTCTTCTCAGCGAGAGGTCACCCATGTGCCGATGCTTGTGCGCGGCATCTCGCCTGATCCGCGAACAGTCTCGTCATGCCAGCGTGATGCTCGTGCTTGCGGCGGCGATTGTCTGCTACAGCGCGCCCGCGGCTTACCCGTGGGCCGGCGAACACCACCGCATCACCGACGTTGCATTCGCGGCGCTGCCGAGCGAGGAGCAGGAGTATCTCCGGGCGGAGCGATCGATCCTCGTCGAGTGCTATTGCACGTTTCCCGACATCAACTGGCCCTGCTATGGCCAATGGGGCTCTGGCACCGGCGATCCGCGGGCGCCGCGGATGCCGGACACCCGCCGATTGTGGGAAGTCTCGTTCTATACCGGCTGGGACCCCGTCCTGCAAAAGGGCAAAGGATACCCGCACGCTCCGCCGCAGTCGTGGGAGGCCGCCGAAGTCTCGTTTCTCCGCGCGGCCCATGCGCTCCGGGAAGGCCGGCTGGAAGATGGCTGCCGCTACCTGGGCGTGATGCTCCACTACATCCAGGACAGCGGATCGATGCCTCACGTCCAGCCGATCCACCGCAACTTTCACGTCAAAGCCACCGAGGCCATCCGGCTCGAGGGCTACGCGCCGCGCCTGCTGGGCAAAACTGCCGAAGAGGCGTCACAGAATCTCTCCGCCCGGGTGCGGGAGCTCACCGAATGGACGGAACAGCGGCTCGGCGGCCTGTTTGAGTCCGTCGGAGTGCCCATCGAAGACACCAAGAGGCTGTCTGCGCGGCAACTCATGGCCCCCGCCGTGATCGAAGCGGTGACGCGTTTGCAGACGGAAAAGCCGGCCGAGCTCGAGGCGGCCGCCACCGACTGCGCCAACCAGTGCGCGCGGGCCTGCGCCGACGCCATCCACTCGGCCCTGGCGTTTGCCCAGAAGCCCTACGTGCCGCCCGAGCCGAATCCGCCGGACGTCAACCTCGTCTTCAACCCTTCGCTCGAAAACGGCGAAGATGACGACTGCCCGGCCGGCTGGGTCGTCAACTGGCTGGACATGCTCGACCGGGTGGGACGGGCCGCGTGGTACCGCGCCGGCACGCACTGGGAAAAGCACGTCCGCACGGGGAACCGATCCCTTCTGATCCTCTGGCCGCCGAAGAAAGGGCTCCAGTGGCAACAGACCTGGCCGAGAGCCATTCGAGTCCGGCCGGGTGAAAAATACCGCGGCTCCGTCTGGGGAAAAGCCGCTGCGACCGAGGGGCCGAGCCACCTCGCCCTGGAGCTGGCCGGCACCGACTACCGGCCCGTCCTGACGGCAAAAAGTGATCCGCTGGCGGCCAATGGCCAGTGGCAGCGCCTGTCGATCGAAACGCTCGTTCCGGAGAGCGCCCGCTGGCTGCGGGTCGTCCTCCACGCCGAGGGCGGCCAAGGGGCCGCCTGGTACGACGACGTCGAGGTGCTGAGGATTCCCTAGAACTCGATGAGAAGACACCTTGTGGCCAAAATGCCCAATTCCATTTCCAGGAGAGAGATGCATGTCTGACGTGTTCAGCTACGAGATGGCCAAGTTCCTCGAGTTCCGCGACGTCGAAGCCTGTCGGAAGGCGGCGGCGATCAAGCGCGAAGACATCGAAAACCACCCCAACGAGAACTTCAAAATCCGCGTGATCGAGGATGAGACCGCCTTCCGCTTCAGTTACGTGACGAACATCGTCGCGGGCATCAAGCGGGCGCTCGACGAGGGCCGCAAGCAGTACGTGATCATCCTCCCGGCGCCGAATCCCCACTACGCCTTCGTGGCAAAGATGATCAACGACCTCAATATCCCCTGCCACCACGTCCACACGTTCAATATGGACGAATACGCCGACCAGGACGGCAACACGGCGCCCAAGAGATGGCGAGGGGGATTCCAGTACTGGATGTATCACGACCTGTTCGACCGGATCAAGCCCGAGCTGCGCATGCCCGAGGAGCAAATCCACTTCCCCACGACCAAAACGGTGAACGACTACACCAAGATGATCGAGGACCTCGGCGGCGCGGACGTCTGCTACGGCGGAATCGGCTGGTGCGGGCACATCGCCTTCTACGAGCCGCACTTGGGCCGACCGTTCGTCGACGACCTCGAGGGCTACCTCCAGCAAGGCGCGCGGATCGTTGAGCTTTCGCCAATCACGATCCTCCAGAACTGCCTCTACGCCGATGCCGGCAGCGCCGGCGACTGGTCGTGGACGCCGCCCAAGGCCGCCACGATCGGGCCGAAGGACCTGGCCAACTCGAAGCTGGTCAGCTTCTGGGACGGCTTCGGCTGCGGCGAATCGATCTGGCAGCGGTTTATCAGCCGCCTTTCAGCCCACGGGCCGGTCACCCCGTTGGTCCCCGCGAGCATCCTCCAGGTGCTCCGCAGCGAGCTGATCCTCTCCGGCACGGTCGCGGCCGATTGCAGCCTACAGACAAGTGAGCGCCGCGTGGAGATCCAGATTTAATCCCGGGGCGAGCAGCACGAAACAGCATGCAACCAGCGGAAACGGTTGACCGTTATGGCAAGCCGCCATCTCACCCCAGCCGGCC
>JAMOAF010000249.1 GCA_023621895.1 Planctomycetota bacterium | reverse complement strand
GAACCCTTCAACGCAACCATTCCCAAGCCGGAGCTTGGCAGCGAGACGAGGACCTGATGGCGAAACCGAAGGTTGTTGTGATCGGCGGCGGCCTGGCCGGCCTGTCGGCCACGATGCAGTTGGCCCAACTGGGCGTCGACGTCGACGTGGTCAGTCTGACTCCGGTGAAGCGCTCGCATAGTTGTTGCGCCCAAGGGGGGATCAACAGCGTCAACAATCTCACGCGGCAGTTGGGCGATTCGGAGTGGAAGCACTTCGACGACACCGTCTATGGCGGCGACTTCCTCCAGCACCAGCCGCCGGTGAGGGAGATGGCCCTCTGGGCCCCCAAGATCATCGAACTGATGGACCGGCTGGGCGTGACGTTCAACCGCACGCCCGAAGGTTTTCGCGACCAGCGGCGGTTTGGGGGAACGCTCTTCGCACGCACGGCGTTTGCCGGCGCCACGACCGGCCAGCAGCTACTCTACGCCCTCGACGAGCAGGTTCGCCGCTGGGAGGAGCACGGGCACGTGGCCAAGTACGAGTTCTGGGATTACTTGGGACCGGTGCTCGATGAACGCGGCGCCTCCTGCGGCGCGATCGTGCAGGACCTCGTGACGATGGAAGTGCGGGCGCTGCGGGCCGACGCCTTGATCATCGCCTCCGGCGGTTGCGGGCTGATCTATGGCCGCTCCACGATGTCGATGGCCTGCACCGGCAGCGCGGCCAGCCGCACCTTCCAGGCCGGCGTGCATTACGCCAACGGCGAGTTTATCCAGGTCCATCCGACCGCGATCCCGGCGGCCGACAAGCTGCGGCTGATGAGCGAATCGGCACGCGGCGAGGGGGGCCGCGTCTGGGTGCCGAAGACGCCTCAGGATGCCCGCCATCCGAACAAGATTCCGGCCGCCGAGCGCTACTACTTTCTCGAAGAGCGGTATCCCAAGTACGGCAACCTGGTGCCCCGCGACATCGCCACGCGCGAAATCTTCAAAGTCTGCACCAAGGAGGGGCTGAGCGTCGAGAAAGACCGGATGTGCGTCTATCTCGACGTCAGCCATCTGCCGAGGCAGGAACTGGACCGCAAACTGGGCGGGATTCTCGAAATCTACGAGAAGTTCCAAGGTGTCGATCCACGCGATGTCCCAATGAAAATTTTTCCGGCCGTCCACTATTCGATGGGCGGGCTGTGGTGCGGCTACGAGCGGTCGAGCGCCGGCGGGCTGGAGGTCGGCTCCCCGCGAAACCACGAGACGAACATCCCCGGCATCTATGCCATCGGCGAATGCGATTATCACTACCACGGGGCCAACCGCCTGGGGGCTAATTCGCTCATCGCCTGCATCTTCTCGGGCCTGGTGACCGGGACCGGCGTGGCCAACCGCCTGAAATCCCAGGACGGACCCGTGGCCGCGGATCGCCCCTCGTCGCTCTTCGACCGCGCCTGCCAGGCCAGGCAAGCCGACTTCAAGGCCCTGCTGGCCAGGGACGGCAAAGGCGGCAATCCCTATGAAATCCACCAGGAACTGGGCCGCGTGATGACCGCGGCGGCAACCGTCGTGCGACACAATCCCGATCTCGAAGCGGCGATCGGCAAGGTCGAGGAGCTCCGCGAGCGGGCCCGGCGGTGCTCGCTTTCGGACACGGGGCAGTGGACGAACCAGAACGTCGTGTTCACCCGGGCGATGGAGGACATGTTCCCACTCGCCTTGACGATCCTTCACGGGGCGCTGGCGCGCGACGAGTGCCGGGGGGCCCATTTCAAGCCCGAGCTGGCCATGCCGGACATCGACGCCAAGGACCCCGCCGAGCGGCGCAGGCAGGCGGAAGCCTGGTGCGACCGGTTTGAAGAGAACAACAAGCGTTGGCTGAAGTCGACGATCGCCCGGCTCGACGCCGACGGCCGGCCGGTGCTCAGTTACGAGGACGTGGACATCTCGCTGATTCCTCCCCGGCCGCGGCTCTATGGCGTTGTCGGCGGCGAGCTGATCGAAGAGGTCTGGAAGGAGCGGAGCCGAGGAGCAACGCATGAGTAGTACGACACCATCAGGTCCGGAGGCCGCCGGCCGCGGGCGGACGTTCGACGTGGTCGTCCTGCGGCAGGACGCGCCGGCTCAGCCGAGCTACTGGCAGCGGTTCACGGTGCCCTACGAGTCGGACATGAACGTGATCAGCGCGCTGCAAAAGATTGCGGCCTTGGGCCGCACCGCCGAGGGCAAGCCGGTTGCCCCGGTCGCCTGGGACTGCAATTGCCTGGAAGAGGTCTGCGGCGCCTGCACGATGATCATCAACGGCCGCGTCCGGCAGGCCTGCACGGCCCTGGTCGACCGGCTGCTGGAGGCCAGGCCCGGCGAGATCGAGTTGCGCCCGATGACCAAGTTCCCCGTCATCCGCGACCTGGTGGTCGATCGATCGCGGATGTTCGCCACGCTCAAGAAGATCAAGGCCTGGCTTCCGGTCGACAGCTACTACGACATCGGGGCGGCTCGCCGCCAGTCGCAGGAGAATCAACAGATCGCCTACATGCTGAGCAAATGCATGACCTGCGGCTGCTGCCTGGAGGCGTGCCCGCAGTATTTGAAGATCGAGCTGGCGCGGCGCGAGGGCGAAAGCGAGGAGGCCTTCCACGCCAGGGAGACGGAGGCCTTCTTCCGCTCGTTCATGGGCGCGGCGGGGATCGCCCAGGTCGATCTATTCAACACGAACCCGATCGGCCAGATGACCTCCCGCGAGCGGCTCGACGCGCTCGTCTCCGAGGGCGGCGTTCAAATCTGCGGCAACGCGCAGAACTGCGTCGTGGTCTGCCCGAAGGAAATCCCGCTGACCACGTCGATCGCCCGGATGGGCCGCGCCGCCACCGTTCACGCGCTGAAGCGGTGGTTCGACGGGTAGCCGGCGCAGTCTCGCGGGCGCCGCTCTTTGCCGCTTGCCAGGCGTCATCCAGAGCGCGTCCCGCGCTGCCAGGCGGTCCGCTCATCGACTTCGTCCTGCCAACCGTTACGGGTGGTCTCCCTGCGGTCGAACCTGGCCGTGTAGGGCTTGATATCCAGCAGCGGCGTGCCGTCGAGCACATCCACGCCGTCGAGATAGAGGATATTTCCCTCGCGCCGCACGAGCTTGACGATGCTCAACCCGATCGGGTTCGGCCGGCAGGGCGCCCGGGTCGCGAACACGCCCCTTTCCACGTCCTGGAGAAAAGGTTGGACCGTCAGCCGCGCCCCTTCCACCTTGTGCATGTGGTAGAGCAGATAGATGTGGGAGAACCCCTCCAGGTCGCGCAGGCCGGGGGCAAACTCCGGAAACACCTCCGCCTTTCCTTCGCATCCTTCCGCGTAGACGGGCTGGATCGGCGTCTCTTCGGGCCTGGTATGCCCGCTGTGGATGACACCGATTGGTCGATACGAAACGGGCATGTTCATGGCTGTGTTTTGCGCTCCAACTGGCCGGTTTGGCGGCGGGTATTCTCCCGCATGTTGATTTGGCCGAATCCTAGCGCGGTTGGCTGGCCGCGTCAAGCTTGGGGGTGGTGGAAAACCTGACTGCCGGTATTGCTCGGACGGACCATGACTTGGACTCGGCTCTTGGTTTCTGGGCCGGGGCGACCAAGAGGAGCCCCCTCCGGGTGGATGCGTGGTGGAAGCAAGGGCTGTGCCGGCTGCGGTGCCAATACCTGGACGGGTAGTCGTGGCAGAGGGGCGCGGGAGTGAGTTGCAGGTCCCGGGATCGGAAGATATCATATTATAAGCGTACATACTATCAGGTTACCATAAGACTTCGGCATCGCCTGGATGGTGAGCTG
Source organism: Planctomycetota bacterium (assembly GCA_023621895.1). GTDB lineage: Bacteria > Planctomycetota > Planctomycetia > Pirellulales > Thermoguttaceae > JAAYCB01. Next base: position 1,030 of record JAMOAF010000249.1, on the reverse strand, counting down.
ACAACGAACCAACGGCATTCCGGTCTGAGTCTCAGACATCCGTCAGTGGAGGAGAGCGGGTTATGGCGCGCGCTCGTTGGTACTTCAAGTCCGGCGATTCCGAACGAGGGCCGTACTCTGCCCACCAACTCGCACGGATGGTCCAAACAGGCGTGATCCACCCCGAGACTCCGGTCCGCAAGGGCAATCAAGATGCGGATCGCAGTAGCACGGGCGAGTCGGATGGGTGGAAAGAGGCCCAGCGGATCGCCTTCTTGTCACAACTCTTCGAACGTGGCAAGGCTCAGCGCCGCGACGAACCGTGGGGTGGAGAAGCGACAACGCGGAAGTTGGTCCCGCTGGCCGCCAAGGCAGGCGCTGCCGCCGCCGGCCTGCTCAATCCGGACGAGGTGATGCAATTCTACATCAGTCCCTTCGAAGCGCTCCAGATGGACGGCGCCGCGGCGGTGGAAGAGCTCGACGTGAAAGTCATTCAGCGCGGCAAGCAGCGCTTGTTGCAGGAGTTGGACCTGAATGACGGCAAGGTAAGTTGGCTCGAAGACTACTCGCTCGACAGATCGCGCGCGTTGAACCTGGATGAGGAGTTGCTGGATGAAGACCGGCGGCGCTACCATTGGGCCATTTTCCAGAGCAAGCATTTGCTGCGGTTTCTGACGCACGGGGCCGTTGACCACTTCCTTAACTCGGAGGACGATCCCCCGCACGGCGCGCTGACACTCTTCGAGCGTGAACCGGCGTTTCGCTCATTCCTCGCCCATGAGAACTATGAGGTGGCCAAGGAGATCGAGAGACTGCGCGGCACGGCTCGGGACCTCCACGGCGAAGTGGTCCTCATGGCCATCGATGACGTCACCGACGACAAATTCAAGCTCGACGACCGGAAGCGAAGCATTTCTGAAGAAATCTGCCGGCTTACGTCGGGCAAGAGGATCGAGCGTCTACGGGTCGAGTACCAAAACGTCAAAGACGACGTGACGGGCATCGTCAGAGAAAGCGGCAACGACCTCGAACGGCGGCAGCTTCACGAACT
>JAMOAF010000257.1 GCA_023621895.1 Planctomycetota bacterium | reverse complement strand
GCGGGTTCCGACGTTCTGGAAGTAGGTGAAGCGGTTCAAGAAATTACCGCACACAATGTCGAAATCGCCGTCGCCGTCCCAGTCGGCAACGCAGGGCGACGGCCAGCCGTAGGTTTCCAGGACGCCGCCGCCGACAACCGTCAGGCGGTATGGCGTGGCATAGCGCGGCTGTTGGTTGGCGCCCAGATTTCGGGCGACATACACCTGGCCGCGCAACGGACCACGCAGCCATTTTCCGCTGCTATCGTAGGCGTTGTACCCGGTCCAGGGCTCTCCGTAGTCCGTCCAGTCGTCGATGCCGATGACGAGATCCGTAAGGCCGTCGCCGTCGAAGTCGACGTAACGCCACATGTTTCCGCGGACTTTGTTGGGATGCACGTTCGCGGCCAGGGGCAGCGCGACCGGCCGCGCAAGTCCGGAGTGGACAAATTCCGGGTATTCCTTGCCCGGCGTCAACACACGCAGTTTTCCGTCCACGAAGCTCACCTGGGCGTTGATCATGCCGTCGCTGAGCCTGCGGCCCGGCTTGAAGATCGGCATCTTCTCCTTCGAGCCCGGGTTTTCGTAGACATAAACGCCGTTGTAGGGGACATCTTCCTCGTTGATGACCATGTCCATCCGCCTGTCGCCGTTGACGTCCATCGGCAGCGGCCACGCCCACAGCCCGGCCCCCAGATCGACGACCAAGCCGGGATGGTTGTACTTCAGTCGCTCGAGTTTCGAATCCTCCGCAGCGGAGGCATTGCGCGAACCGAAAAACGGCAAACCGGCCAGCAGCAGGCCGAACAAGAGTGTCGCCTGTTGGTGCATGACAAATCTCCTGAGTTCCCGGCAATAATAACATCCGGAGGTGCCGCACTCTACCCTCGGCAGCGCACGCATCGAGACAACATGTCGTGAGCCGGGGTGGCATTGTGTAAGGCGATGCGGTACCTTGGAGGCCTTGCCAGCGACTTCCTTCCGTTGACCTGTTTTGGGAGGCCACCTTTATGGGACGCTATCTCCTTGGCATCGTCGCCTGCTTCCTGGGCACCACGCTCCTGGCTGCGGACCCGCCCGCGTCCACGTTTCGCGCCGGTGCGGCCACGAGCAACATCACGCCGGCATTGGGTTCGGCGATCATCGGCGGTTTTTTGCCCTTTCCCGCCACGAACGTCCACGACGAGCTGCACGCGCGGTGCCTTGTGCTCGACGATGGGAAGACAAAGCTCGCGCTGGTGGTCGTCGATTTGCTGGGCTTCCATTACATTGTGAGCCACCAGGCGCGTGAATTCATCGAGCAGGAGACAGGCATCCCGCCGACGAACGTGTTGATCTCGGCCATCCACACCCATTCGGCGGCCAGCGCGCTGGGCAAGAACCACTTCGAGTTCCCGCAGAAGGTCGACGAGTACCAGATAGACAAGTACCAGGCCTTTGTCGCCCGGCGGATCGCCGACGGAGTCAAATGCGCCGCGAACCGGCTGCGCCCAGCGCAAGTCGGGTTCACCACCGCCGAAGCGCCGGAGCACGTGTTCAACCGCCGCTGGTTCCTCAAGCCCGGCACCATGCCGCCCAATCCTTTCGGGGGCATCGACCAGGTGAAGATGAATCCAGCAGCGGGCAGCCCGGACCTGGTCAGGCCGGCCGGGCCGACCGATCCGTTGGTGTCGATCCTCGCCGTGCGCGAGCCCGATGGCCGGCCGATCGCCGTGTACTCCTGCTATTCGCTGCACTACGTGGGCGGCGTGGGACACGGTGACATTTCGGCAGACTACTACGGCATGTACTGCCAGCGTCTGGAGCGTCTGCTCGAGGGCGATCAACAGGATCCGCCGATGGTGGCCATGATGGCCAACGGCACCAGCGGCGACGTGAACAACGTCAATTTCCTCCAGCCCCGGCCGCCCAAGAAACCTTACGAGCAGATGCGGTTCGTGGCCGACGACTTAGCCGCGAAGGTCCAGGCGGCCCTGGCCAAGGTTCAGTACTCTGACCGGCTGACCCTTGCCGCAAGCTACCGCGAGCCGCTGATCGCCACGCGCCGGCCGAGCGCCGAGCAGATGGCGTGGGCCAAGGAAATGCTGGCCAAGCCGGCGCCCAAGCCGGGCAAGGCCGACATTCCCTACATTTACGCCCAGCGATTCGAGGAACTGGCCCGCGGTGCGGCGTCCGTCCCGACGCCGCTGCAAGTGCTACGGATCGGCCAGGTGTGCATCGGCAGCTTGCCCAACGAGATCTTCTGCGAGATCGGCCTCGAATTCCGCCAGCGGAGCCCCGTGCAGCCGGCCTTCCTGGTCTCCCTGGCGCACGGCTATTTCGACTACCTGCCTACGCCGAAGCAGCACGAGTTGGGCGGTTACGAGACCTGGCTTTGCACCAACCGTTTGGAGCCGAAGGCCTCGGACAAGATGCTCGACGCCCTGCTGGAAATGGTGGCCGAGGTGCGCTCGACCGCTGCCAAATAGCCTCGATTGCCCCATCCAACGCCAAGCCTTGAACGGCCGCAGACTACAGGAGACTCTCGCCATGAAATCCTCGCTGCTGGCCCTCGTAGCCTGTTCCTTGATCGCTACGCCGCTGTGCGCGGCCGAGCCGGCGCCCCGATTCCGGGCCGGCGCGGCCACCAGCGTGATTACGCCGCCGTTGGGGCGGCCGATCGTCGGCAATTTCATCGCCCCGTTGTCGACCAACGTACACGACGAACTGCACGCGCGGTGCCTCGTGCTCGACGACGGCAGGACAAAGCTCGCCCTGGTAGTCCTCGATCTGCTGGGCACCGAGGTGGGCATGTGCGCCGAGACGCGCGGCCTGATCGAAAAGCAGCTTGGGATTCCAGCGAGCAACGTGCTGATCTCCGCCGTGCATACGCATTCTGCCAGCAGCACCGGCGGCAAGGCGCCCGCCCCCGCTGAGCCGGAGTACGAGGACTACCGCGCCTTTGTCGTGCAGCGGATCGTCGACGGCGTGCGCTCGGCAGCGAACCGGCTGCGCCCGGCCCAGTTGGCGTGCCTCACCACGGAGGCACCGGAGCACGTGTTCAACCGGCGCTGGTTTGTTAAGCCCGGCGGGGCGAGGCCCAACCCGTTCGGCTGCATCGACCAAGTGCAGACGAACCCGTCGGCGGGCAGCCCGAACCTGGTGAAGCCTGCCGGTCCGACGGATTCGACGGTGACGATCCTGGCGCTGCGCGAGCCGGACGGGCGGCCGATCGCCGTCTACTCGACCTATTCGTTGCACTATGTGGGCGGCGTGCCCAAGGGCGATATCTCGGCCGACTACTACGGCGTGTATTGCGCGGAATTGAAAAGCCTGCTTGGCGCCGAGGACCAGGACCCACCTTTCGTTGCCCTGATGGCCAACGCCTCCAGCGGCGACGTGACCAGCACCGATCGGAGTCGGCCCCAGCCCAAGCAGGAGCCCTACGTCAAGATGCGCGGGGTGGCCGGGAACGTGGCCCGCAAGGTCCACACGGCGCTGGCCGAGGCCGTGTATCAGGACCACGTGACCCTGGCGGCCCGCTTTCGGGAGCGAACCATCGCGCGTCCCATGCCGACCGCCGAACGAGTCGCCTGGGCCAAGGAGCGGTTGACGAAGCCGGGGCCTAAGCCCGACCAGGTCGACCTGTCGTGGAGCTATGCGCAGCGGATCACGGGCATGGCCACACGCGAAGCGCAGGTCTCCGTGCCTCTGCAAGTATTGCGGATCGGGCCGGCGTGTATTGGCACGATGCCCGGCGAGCCGTTCTGCGAGATCGGTCTGGAGTTCCGCCAGCGAGCCGCGATGCAGCCGGCGGTCCTGGTCGAATGGGCCCACGGCGGGTTTGGCTACATTCCGACCGCCAAGCACTTCGAGTGGGGCGGCTACGAGACGTGGCTCGGATCGTGCGCATTTGAGCCGCACGCCTCGGAAAAGCTGCTCGACACGTTAGTGGAAATGGTGGCGGAGGTTCGCGACGTGAAGTGATCGCGTACTTTGAATCGATGACTCCGAGTAACAGAGCGGTTCCTCTTCTTCCCCAACAACAGCTTGCGATCGTCGCAGACCCTGGTAACGATTCTGTGACCAGATTTGGCTGATCAGCTGCGCCGAACTGTGGAATCGCCAGTTCGGCGGCACAAGCCAATGGACCAGGCGGAACGAACTTCCACCGAGGGCCGAAACTCTGCCATACACAATTCTCTACGACGGGCACCGCCATGCAACCTGCCACTACGACTTCAAGCGCCGGCAGAGTTGCGCGCCGGCGATTCCTGTGCAACGCCGCCATGGTCTTGGGCACCGGATTGGCGCTGCCAATGTTCGTGCCCGGCTCGGCCTTGGGAGCCGACGGGAAAGTAGCACCCAGCGACCGCCTCGGCATCGGCTTCATCGGCCTGGGGCGACAGGCCGTCCACGCGAACATGTCGGTCTTCCTGCGCTCCGGCTACCGCTGCCGCGCCCGGTGGGGCCAACTCGCGGCGGATCTCTACAGCGTTCAACACATTGCGAGACTGCTTGGCGACAAGTACCCCGCACTCAGCTTTGCGGAGCTCGACAAGTGGTTGCGAACGGTTGTTCGCGACGAAGAACTAGCCAACCGTGTGGCCCAGACCATCGAAGAACAGGCCAGCAACCGTGACAAGGTGTTGCGTGTAAAGACACTGTTGGAGGAGCGTTTATCGCAGTGCAAGAGCCTCCGGACTGCGCAGATTACGTAAGTACAGGCGACGTATCCGCGCCGCACAGCAATCAAGGCCCATTCACAATGGTTCCACTGATCCATCGTTCGTCCCGGGGTGTTCTTTCCGCTTTCGTCCAACACCTATGGATCGTATAAAAATGGGAGCGAATCT
>JAMOAF010001021.1 GCA_023621895.1 Planctomycetota bacterium | reverse complement strand
TTCAGCCCGTCGCGAATCACGTCGAGATTGACCGGGTCGAGGATGATGATGCTCTCGTCGGCCATGCGGAGCGTCGAGGCGGCATCGATCCAGTAGCCGTTCCAGCCGGCGGCGCGGAGCTTGGGATAAACCGCGGCCGTGTAGTCGCCCCCCTGGGTGGTCAGGACGCAGTCGAGCTTCTTCAATTCGTCGATCGACTCGGCCGGCAGCAGCTTCCTGCCGTCCGGGCCTTCCTGGCCGACCTGCGACGTTGAGAAGTAGCTCGCTTCAAACTGTGCGAAATCGTTTTCCGCGGTCATCCGTTCCATCAAGACGGAACCGACCATCCCGCGCCACCCGACGATGCCCACGCGCATCATGACAGACGAAAGCTCCAATCACGGGTTAAAAAAAGCCGCTCTGCGCTCTCCGGTGGAGGCAGCCAATCGGCACACACCAATCACGAGGACCACTCGCACCGTTCCGAGCGGCCACAAACCCTCGAATTCTAGCCAGATATCGCGCAGCCTTCCAGTCCGCCCCCTCTTGGAGACTGGAACGCCGGGCCGGCCCGAACTGGACAGTCCGCGGCGGCGGTCATCCCGCCACGGTCAGAACGCCGCAGCCAGCCGGCCGAGCGGATCGCCGCGGCGGCCAGCGATTGACTTCTGCGGAGCGGTTCCGCCGTGGGGCGAGGATCGCTCCCCCGCTGGCGATCTCACTCCTTCCGCGGGAGCTCTTTCAGATAGATGTTCTTGAACCACAGGGTGTTGCCGTGGTTCTGTAGTTCGATCTGGCCGGTGGGGAAGATCGGTTTCTCGCGGTTCCAGTAGTTTTCCAGCACGACGTTGTCGACGACCAGGTCGCCGTAGAGCCAGATGGGCACTGTCTCGCCGACCATCTTGATCCGCATGGTGTTCCACTGGCCGACCGGCTTGTCGGCGCACTTGGTCGGCTTGGAGGGATGGGTCCTGTTGTTGTACAGGCCGCCGGAGCCTACCGGATTATCGTTCAAGTCCCAAATCTGGACCTGGGGCGTGCCGCGGAGGTAGATGCCGCTGTCGCCCTTGGGGAGAATCTTCCAGTCGACATACATGTCAAAATCGCCGTAGTCCTTGGCCGTGCAGAGGCTGCGCCCCTTGCCATCGAAGACCAGCGCCCCGTCTTCGACCTTCCAATGCGCCCGCATCTGCTCGTCGGCCTGTTTCTGGAGCTCGGCCCGCTCGTCGCTCGCAAGCGCCGCCCGCTTCTCGGGATTGTCGTAGGGCCCTTTCAAGAGCCCCTTCCAGCCGGTAAGGTCCTTGCCGTTGAACAGGGCGGTGTATCCGTCCGGAGGCGTGTTGTCAGTAGCCACACAGGGGGCAACCAGCCCGGCAACCAGCGCCAGGCACAGAATGATCGGTAGCAGCGGTTTCATTGGCAATCTCCTTCGGTCACGAGTGAAAGTAGCCGTCAGCAGTCAGCGATCAGCCATCCGTTGTCAGCGATCAAGCGGCTGTTGAAATTTGCCCCAGACAGGCGCCGCCGGCTTCTGGAAGCTGATAGCTGATAGCTGATAGCTGAAAGCTTCTCCCCAGCGTAGTGCCGCGGCGAGCGATTTTCAACGCGCCCCGGGCGTTTTACCCGTATCGAGCAACTCGGCAAACCAGCCCGGGGGACGGATCGGGCGGCCGTCGTGATTGGTCACCACGTGGACGGTCCACCCGCGGCAGACCATCCCCCCGCCCCCGGCATGTTCGATCGCCACGTCGACGCGGACCTGCGCGCGGCCGACTTTCGACATCGTGGCGCTGAGCCGCAGCAGGTCGTCGTACTGCGCGCGGCCCAGGTATTCCACGTGGGCCTCGCGGACCGGCAGCATGACACCCTCGGCCTCCATCTGGCGATAGGGCTTTCCACAGGCCCGCAACAGTTCCGTGCGGCCCATTTCGAACCACTCGAGCGCCCGCGAATTGTAATAGGTCCGCATCTGGTCCGTTTCACTGTAGCGGACGCGGAACTCGAACGTGCACTGGGGGTCGCGTTTCACGGAGGCTACTCCACCTTCTCCAAAAGCACCTCGTCGAGCCCGAACATGTACGACGGCACGGCCTTTTCGTTCTTGCCGACGATCTCGACGCCGAGCACGTGCTCGGCGCCGGCCAGTTCGACGGTGCCCAGCGGGATCGGCTCGGTGCGGATCACGGTCGGGTTGTAGAGGTCGATCGGCTCGCCGAGCGGTTTGCCGTCGAGCGAAAGCCGCACCACGGCGTAGTCGCGTGCCTTCGTCAGGATCACGCTCACGCGGCGCCTTCCTTCGGCTTTGGCAGAGAGGGCCACCTCGAGCTTGTCGCCCGGCTTGGCGCCGGTCCACCAGAGCTGGTCTCCGTTGGTCCACTTGTCCGAGAAGTTGGTCATTTTCTGCGTCTGGGGATCGCCGGCCGGGTCGCCGAGCACGCGGAATCCGCCGGCGATGGCGGGCGGCTTGACGTAGTAGCCGTGGCGATCCTTGACCGGAACCGGATCGTAGGGGTCCATGCCGCCGGGCGCGAGATACCAGCAGACGGTCGAGGCGTAGAGCGTGCCCTTCTCTTCCGTGCGATAGTACTTTTCGATCGTTCCCTCGAAAGACGTCTGGAACGGCACGTTGTCGGAAATCTGCCAGCGGAGAACGGACTGGTGGCCCTTGTTGCCCATCGTCATCGTCTGCGCGTGGAACGGCCGCTGGAACAAGCCCGGATCGCACCAGGCGTAGCCGAAATAGTCCTCCGAGCCGGTTCCGAAGGTGGAGGGAAACTTCTCGCCGTCGACGAAGAACTTCTCGTCGCCCTCGCCCCACCAGCCGCCGCGCGGGTTCCAAACATGGAGCATGACGCCCAGGAATCGGCCGCGACCCTCGGTTTTCAGCATCACCCAATCGGGCCAGCGATCCTCGGGCAGGCTGTGCGCGTCGCGGTGCCACTTGCAGTGGAAATGGCCCATCCCTTCAAACGGTCGACCGAGCGGCCGGCTGACGATCTTCAGTTCCACGTCGCGGGCCTTGTTGCCGTCGTTGACCAGCTCCACCAGCGCCCGCTTGCCGAAGGGCATCACCCAGTTGGCATAGAAGCCATCCTCGGTCATCCCGGTGACCCAGTTGGTGTAATCGTTTCTGCCGGGCGCCGTGCCGAAGAAATCCCCCAGGGGGCACCAGACCGCCGGCTTTTCCTCGCCGTCGAACGTGATTTGCAGGCAGAGCTGCCGCAGCGCGGCCATCTGGTCGTCGCGGTCGCCGAGGGGGACCCGGGCTTGAATCGAGGTGATCATCCGCGGGCCGGCAAGCTCGGCGACGCGGACCGTTGTCTCGCCGTCCACCCGCACCGATTTGCGCTCGGCGCCGGGGCCATCGGGGAGCCCTTCGGCCTTGCCGCCGATGCGGCCGGCGCAGCGATCGTTGACATGCTTGAGCAGCGGGGCATTTTCAGCGGCCAGTTCCGTCGAAAAGGTCGGCACCTTCGTCCCCGCCGGGTAGGTTGTGTAGACGAACTGGTAATAGCGTCCCCAGTCCTTCTCGGCGACGATCTTGCACGACTTCTGGTACGGGATGGGAATGTAGAGGTTCTGGCCCCGGCAGCCGTGCTCGGCCAGATCGTAAGACAGGGCGGGGTAGGCCAGGGGCGCCGTATCGCCGCTGAAGTAGTTCTTGAAGGGGAGATCGATGGCCGGTTCCTTGCTGCCGTCGAGGTAGACCTTGACGCGCCCGTCGAGAGCCCTGGCCGACCAGATCCGCCAGATGCACCCCGGTCCGTCCATTTCGGCCATCACGAAGCGGCCGTCTTCCTCGCGAATGAAGAACGGGCCGTCGTTGTTGGCCGCCCAGTTGACGTACTTGCCGCGGGCCGCGTCGTACTGGCTGGCGCGGTCCCAACTCGACCACTGCTTGCACGTCTCACCCGGCAGCGGCAGCAGGGCCGGCTGCTCGAGGTCGACCAGCCGGGCGACGAGATCGGCGTACGACAGGGTTTCGGCGGCTCCGGCGGCATGGACCGCGCCGGCCAGCGCGATCGTCATCGTAATCAAAGCGGCGATCGACGGACGGTGTATCATTGCACCTCTCCTGTGATTCGCGATTCGGAGAACGGATTTCCGTTTGCGCGGAAACGGGGCGGCCATCGACGGCAACCAGTGCCAGCCTTGGCTGGATTGTTTAACAGAATAGCGGAGATTCGGCTGCCGGGCCAGTAGCCGTTCGCTTCGCCCTGCGCCGTGACAGCCCTTGAAGGCATCGATGAACAAGGCTGGCGAGGCGGACCGTCGTGGCGTTGGCGAAGGTCTTCAAGCGTCCGGCGACCTCCACCCGCGCCGCGGACCAGCCCGCGGCGTGGAGACCGGCCAAAGCGCGCGGTTATCGGCCCGATGAGCGAGCAGCCTCAATTCTTTCGGCGTCCGCGCGCTTGCCGTCGCCAAGCTGCCGGTATACACCCGCCCGGAGCCGCAGCAGCTCCGGGTTGCCCGGCTCAATCGCCAGGGCCTGATCCAGGTCCGCCAAGGCCTGCGCCGTGTTGTCGAGAATCACGTGGAGGATCGAACGGAATTTATAGGCTTCGGCGTCTTCCGGCGAGATTTCGATCGCGCGGCTCACGTCGGCCAAGGCCTGCTGGTAGTTCTGCCGGCCAAAGTGGATTCGCGCCCGGCTCATATAGAGGGGCGCGCTTGCCGGGTTCCGGTTGATCGCCTTGTCGAGCAGGTCCATCACGGCGGCCCGCTGGTCGCTCCTTTCGGGCGACTGCGTCTTGTGGACAGCGGCCGGCCTTTCAAACGGGTCGGCGGAGCTTTCTGCTTCGGCGAGGCTTGGGCCCAGTTCCGATTCGACTCGCC
>JAMOAF010000103.1 GCA_023621895.1 Planctomycetota bacterium | reverse complement strand
GACGCTATCGGGATTCTCGACGGCGGCCAGGAACGTCTTCAGATAGATGTCGAAGCCGATGCACCGTCCCACCGCTTTGACGCTCGAATACGGGACTCCGGTGTACTCGGTCCCTTCCTCGAAATACCCGCCAGACCGCTTCGGCATTCCTCCGGCGACCGGCGTCCATTTAACTCGCGACAGGACGCGGGCGTACTGGACTGCCTTCTCCCGCCACGTATGCGAACTCTTGTTCGCTTCCTCGGCGAACGAGGAACTTTGGAGACAGACGGCCATCGCCAGCAAAACGACTACTACGCCGGAACACGACCACTTCGCTTTCATCAGTACTTCCACTTTCCCGAGGCGAGCCGGACTTTCTCGGCAGGCAAACATCCACGTCGAGGATGCCACAAACCATAACGCGTCTCAAGCGGGAGTGCAATTGTGGGAAACCCTCGAACCATTCCCCCGTGCCAGGTTCCGTGCTCGTTGACACTGCCAACCGGGAAGACTATTTTGACTTCTTCGCGGCGTCATCAGCCGGGAAAGGCCCCTGCTCGGATTGTGCCGGCAGTGCCCGCAACCGGTGAATGCCGGCTCAGAGCGAGGACCATCGCGTGCATCATTGGACGACCATTCTGCTGGCGCAAGTCGCCGCCGCTGCCTTGTCGTACGCTGCCGATCCCGTGCAGCAGACCAGGGGCGACGCACACGTGTCGGGCGAGGCGCGCCCTGGTTCGATTGCGGCGGGGCTTGCGCAGACGATCACCGTGTTGGAGCCGCCGGGCAAGGACTTGCGCCCCTCGGTCGGTCCGGGCCGGCCGGTGCTGATCAGCGGCCGCTTTCTCACGCCCGCCGGCCGGACCGCGCTCGCCCAGTCGTATAGCTGGGGAATGGCCATCAGCGCCGATGAATCGACCGCGGTCCTGTTGTCCCGCGGCGCCTTCCAGGTCATCTCCACCGCGGAGCCCAAGGTGGTCGATCGCTTTCCGGCCTTCGGCCAGGGGGCGCCGAAATGGCTACAGGACGGAACGTACATGGGCTGCGCCTTTTCGCCCGACTCCCAGAAGCTCTATCTCGGCAGCGCCAATCACGGGGAGATCGTCATCTACGACTTGAAGACCCGCGCCGACGTGGATCGGATCAATATCAACGGAGACGGTTATCAGGACAGCTTCCTGGGCGACTTCCTCCTCAGCGCCGACGGGCGTTTGCTGTATGGCGTCGACCAATTCAACTACCGGATGGTCGTGGTCGATCTGGGCCAGCGCCGCGTGGTCCGGTCGGTGCGCGTGGGTCGCAATCCGTTCGGCATCTGCTTATCTGCGGACGCGAAGTACGCCTGGGTCTCCAACGTCGGCATGTTCGAGTATCCGTTGCTGCCCGGCGTGACGCCGAAGTCGGGGCCGACGGCCGGGCTGTCGTTCCCCGCGTATGGCGTGCCCTCGAAGGAATCCGAGGAAGGCGTCGTCGCCGAAGGGCAGAAGATCCCCGGGCTCGGATCGCCCAATCATCCCGACGCCATGTCGGTCTTCAAGGTCGAGCTGGAGACCGGCCGGGTCGAGGCCAAGATCAAGACCGGCTACCTGGTCGGCCAGCGGCGCGGCGATATCAACACCGTCGGCGGCGCCAGTCCCAGCACGGTGGTCGCGGGCCAGCGGTTCGCCTATGTCTCCAACGCCACGAACGACACCATCTCGGTGATCGACGTGCGGCGCAACGCAATCGTGGAACAGGTCGAGTTGCTCGTGCCGGGGCTGGAAACGCTGCGCGGCGTGTTGCCCTTCTCGATCGCCCTGAGCCCCGACGAACAGTCGCTCTACGTGGCCTGCGCCGGTCTGAACGCGGTTGCCGTGGTCGATCTGGAGCGGCGGAGGCTGGCCGGCTACATTCCGGCCGGCTGGTTCTGCTCGCTGGTGCACGTCTCGCGCGACGGCAAGCGGCTGTTCGTCTACAGTGCCAAGGGAGTCGGCTCGGGGCCCAACGGCGGGCGCGACTTCGTGGCCCCGGCCCGCGGCTCGCATCCGGGCGACATCATGCAGGGACTGTTCCAGGTGATCGACGTCCCCGATTCCGGCCGGTTGGCCGATTACACGCGCCAGGTCGTGGCCAACACCTATCGGAAGCGCGAGCTAACCGACGATGGCCGCAATCCGCTGCCGCCGGCGCCGCGATTGCGTCGCAGTCCCATTCAGCACATCGTGTTCATCGTCAAGGAGAACCGCACCTTCGACCAGGTCTTCGGGGAGCGCAAGAACGTAGCGGGAGACCCCACGCTGGCCGGGCTGGGCTGTCACGTCACCGTCGTCAACAAGGCGGGCGCGAAAGTGGAGGACGTCAATGTTACCCCCAACCACCAGGCCCTGGCCGACCGCTTTGCCCTCTGCGACAACTTCTACTGCGACTCGGACCAGTCGAATACGGGGCATCGCTGGGTGGTGGGCGTTTATCCGAACGAATGGGTCGAAGTCAACGCGCGCTCACGAATCGAGGCGCGGCTGTTCAGCTCCGCTCCGGGGCGGCGCTCCGTGGCCGGCTCCGCCGCGGGCATCTTCCCCGAGGACTACAACGAAGCGGGGGCCCTCTGGGAGCACCTCGATCGCCACCGGGTCCCGTTCTTCAACTTCGGCTTCGGCACCGAGATGCCGGCCAGCATCGAGGAGCAGATTCACAAGTACACCGGCATGCAGATGCGCGTAAGCATCCCGCTGCCCAAGCCGCTGCTGGACAACACGTCGCGCAAGTTCGCCACGTTCAACATGCACATCCCCGACCAGTTCCGCGTCGACATGTTCGAAGAGGAGTACCGCGAGAAGTGGGCCAGCGGGCGGGAGAGGTTCCCCCGGCTGATCACCATGGTGCTGCCCAACGATCACCTGACCGGCGAAAGCCCGGCCACCGGTTATCCGTTCAAGGAATCGTACATGGCCGACAACGACCTGGCCCTGGCGCGCGTGGTGCAGTTCCTCTCGCGCACTCCCTACTGGAAGAGCATGCTGATCATCGTCACCGAGGACGACCCGCAGGGAGGCCGCGATCACGTCGACGCGCATCGCTCGCTGCTGATGCTGATAGGCCCCCACGTGAAGAAAGGCTCGGTTTCGAGCACCCTCCTGAACTTCGGCTCGATCATGAAGATGATCTTCGCCCTCCTGGATTTGCCGAGCCTGAACCACTTCGACGCTACGGCGGCCATGCCCAGCGACTGTTTCAGCGATCAGCCGGACTTGACTCCCTATACGCCGAAACCGGTCGATGCGCGGCTCTTCGATCCGGCCAAGGCGTTGAAGCCGTTCGACCGTGGATTCGACTGGTCCAGGCTGCTCGATTCTCCCGTGATGGACGATCCGGAAGACATGCGGAGCGGCTTCGAGCAGGAAGATCGCCGCAGCTAAATCGACTTGCGTGATTCGTGGAAAAAGCGGCTGTTATTCAGATAGCCGCGTGGGCTTGCCCCGCGCTTCGCTCGTTGACAGTCGGCCAAGTTGAATCGGTCCGGCACAACGTGCTAAACTGACAACCCGCAGCACATTACCCGCCTCCATCAAGGGTCAACAATAGGGAGACTACGCAATGAGAACTGACCTGAGCCGCCGCGAATTTCTTGCTGTTTCCGCCGCCGGCGTGAGCTTGGCTGCAACCGGGGGGAGAGCCGCCGAGCCGGCCTACAAGACCACCCTCCACAAGGCCGTCATCCTGGGCGCGGACCGGATGAACGAGGAGACGTTCAAGAAGCTCAAGGACGCTGGCATCGAGGGCTTCGAGGCCTACACGGTAGCCGTCGACCAGGCGAAGCGGGCCCGGGAGTTGGCCGAGAAATTCGGTTTGCGGATCCACTCGGTGATGGGTGGCGGCTCGGCAGCCGGTCTACGTGCCGCCCAGGCCTACGGCGCCGACGCCGTGCTCGCCCCGGTGGGCGGCTGTAGCGCCAAGCCCATGCCAGAACCGTGGGAATTCGACATCAAGTTCGACGAGGCCAACGGCCACATCACCCAACTCGTCGCCGGCGACAACGAGAAGTTCGGAGGCTACATCGAGGCCCACAACCGCTCGGTGGACGGAGTCCGCGAGTCGATCAAGAAGCTCCTGCCCGTGGCCGAGGAGACGCAGGTCGCGATCGCCCTGGAAAACGTGTGGAACAACTGGTGCGTACGGCCCGAACTGTACAACTGGGTCGTCGCCTCGTTCAACAGTCCGTGGGTCAAGGCGTATTTCGACGTAGGAAACCACGTGAAGTATGCAGGCATTCTGCGCGGCGACAAGGTCGAGATCGCTTATCCGCCCGAGGTGTGGATTCGCATCTTCGGCCCGCGCCTGGCCAAGGTTCACATCAAGGACTACAAGCTCAACGCCGACGGCAAAGGCGGCAATTGGGCCGGGATAGGGCAAGGCAGCGTCAACTGGCCTGTGGTCCGCAAGGCCCTCGACGACGTCGGCTACAACGGCTGGCTAACCGACGAGACGGGCCTCGGCTGGTCCGAGCTGTCCCATCGCCTTGACCGGATTATCGCTGGCGCTCCGCCCCTGCCGAATGGGAGATGAGGGGTAGCAAGATCTGGCCGATCAACGGGACGCGCCGGAAGACGCCGCCGCGTCCATTCCGCGACACTCCTTGAGCGGTTTCGGAACCACCTGGCAGAACCTGTAGAAGCGGAATCAGGAGTCTATGCATTGCTGTTCTTCCCTTGGTGATTACGGAAGACGGATGAGAAACCTACTGCTGGTATAATCTGACCGGACCGACGAAGACCCAACTGGTATGGTTCGAGACGCTGCCCTTTTCAATCACGCGAACCTGGATCTTGATTTCCTTCGCGTTCCCGGCAGCTTCGGTCAAATCCATG
>JAMOAF010000534.1 GCA_023621895.1 Planctomycetota bacterium | reverse complement strand
AGCTTGAGCCGATACCGCCGCACATCGATTTCCTGAAAACCGTCCTTCACGCCAAATCGTTACGTCTTCAACGATCTCTGACCAAGCACGTATCCCGGATTGATCAACCGCCGTGATGCCACCACTCGCATTGCATCCAGTAGCTGACTGGGGGGTCTGGAATACCATAATCGAAGCTGCACTGGGCGGCAGCATTGCAGTCCCAGAATACCGGAATATACTGAACTCCCCACCACCCCGGTGCGCCCAGTCGCCGGTTTTCAAGGTCTCGCCATCTTTGGACAAGGGCTTCGTCCTGCTCTCGTGTTGAATTGAAGAATCCCTCCCGGCACGTGTCCCACGGCCAACCACTATCCGTGACTGTTCCCGGGAAGGGCCCATCTATTCGGTAACCGCCCCAGAGCGAGAATTCTAGAATGTAATATCCGTCGCGGTTGCCATTAGAGTCGTAATGATCTACCTGAATCCACCCGTGCCCACATCCGTGCATTTGCCGGTCCCTACCGAATGGGTCTGTTGCATAAGTCGTTACATTGCCCACATACCGATACAAATTCACATCTCCCGCCTCAAACCCGATCGGATCTCTGCTGATGAAGATGGAGAGACTCGAGTCGTAGTAGCGGTTGCGGACCTGGTAGAGAGCGGTCTCGGCATCGAAGAAATAGCCGCAGTAGAGGGGGCCGTCGGTGGTAGGAGCGGTGGGGTTGGACCAGTCGCCGTCGTAGATCGTGGCGGTGCCGTAGGCGGCGTAGACGTGGCGATCGACAACATCGCCGGTGGCGGCGTCGATCGTGGCCGTCACATTGTAGTTTGCGTCGCCGGTGTAGTAGCGGGTGTTGTCGCCTGCGTCCAAGAGGTCGCCGTCGGCGTTGGCATCGTGAAAGCGAACTACGGGCGAATCGATGTATCGCGCACTCCAAACGTATTGGTTAATGGCGGTCGGAATGCCCTCATCGTCAACGACGCGCTCCTCGAGCATTTGCCAGTGGTGGTTGTAGTAGTACTCGACGCCGGTATCGTCGGCGAAGGTCTTTTCGATGCGACGATTCGCGCCGTCGTACTCGTAGGCGGCGACCAAATCGTCGTCAGTGCCGGGCTCGAACGTGCCGTCGCCGTCGTCCTCGTAGACGGCCGTCTGACGATTCCAAGCATCATAGACGTGATGTAGTCGCGTGGTCTCGTTGCCCGTTTTCGGACCACTGATCATGTTACCGGCGTCGTCGTAGGTCGGGTCGATCCACGTGCCGGTGATGCCGGTAATCTCGTTGGCGGCGTTGGTGGTGCGATTCTGCCACGTGCCATCGTCGTCGAAGGAACTGAAATTGCCCAGCCCGTCGAGGCCCCAGGACTGGTCGAAGGCGTCGGCCCGGTCGCTGTCGATCAAACGGTCCAGGCCGTCGTACGTATAGTCCTCGTTAAAAGCCGAGTGCAACTCGTTGTCACGGCTCGTGCGATTGCCGGCGCGATCATAGGTGTACGAGTAGTGGTCGAGCACCACGTCGGGGTCTTCGCCATAGTCGGTCCAGACCTGATCCAGCACCCGGCCGAAGCGGTCGAGGGCGGCCAAGTCGTCGGCCGCGTAATCGAGCCTCACTTCGAGGTCCTCATAGTCCTCGACCGCGATCCGCCCCGCGCCGAGGTACCTGTAAGAAGCATAGTTGCGCGTGCCGTCGCCGATACTTGCCAAGCGGGACATGATGTCGTCGATCGCCCCCGTCGTGCCGTAACCGTATTGGACCTGGCGGCCGTTGGGATAGGTGACCTGTGAAAGCCGGACGTGTCTGGCCACTCCGCCGGAAGCGCCGTCGGCGTAGACGTAATCGACGTGGAGCGTGTTGGCGTCGACGGCGCCATCGTGCTCCTGGTACTCCCGAGCCACCTTTCCCCATCCATTGTATACGTGCTGCACCTGGTTGACAGCCGTTGTGCCTGAGGTATCGCTGAAGCTGGTAACGGTCTGGACACGGCCGAGATCGTCGTAGGTCGTGCCAATCCGGCGGATCGAGCCGTCCACGAGGCCCGAGGCGCCGAGGCTCGTGACGGTATCGGCCGCCAAGCGGCCGGCGGTGTCGAACGTGTACTCGTGGACCACTCCCCGCTGGTCGGTGGTGCTCGTAGTGCGGCCGAGGCGGTCGTAAGCGGTCGAGACGTGGTCGCCGTTGTCGGTCGTGATCGTCCAGACCTTGCTCGTTGAGTCCTGCGAGAGGACGTCGTCGCTATCTGGGTAGACGGCCGCCGTCTGCCACGAGGCGTTGATCGGGGATGTGTAGAGATAGTTGGTCGCTTGGGCTTGGACGCCGTTGCCGCTCCCCTTGGCATTGTAGGCAGTGAGCGTCACCAGGCGACCGCCGGAGTCATATTGGTAGGCGACCGTGAGATCACAATCGGTGTCGGTCTCGGCCACCGTGCCATTGACGTAGTTCTGGATCGTGCGGACGGTCCGCCCGGCGTCGTCGAACTGGGTCTCGTAGATCCGCCCGAGGCTGTCGATGGTCCGGTAGGCGCGGCCAGCCAAGTCGTACTCGGTGAGCCGCAACTGGAAGTCGATCCCCGCGAGCGAGTTCGGATCCTGCGGATAAGGCTCCGGCGGGGCGGCTTCGGCCGCGTCGGGGATGCCGTTGGCGTTGACGTCGATCAGCGCGCCGGTCGCGCCGCTGAAGAAGTAGTGCGCGAGGTCCGAATCCACGTCCTCGCGGCCGTAGTCGGCCGTGGCCACGGTGCGGCCCAATCCGTCATACCAGATGACCGTAGCGGTGGCGTAGCTGTTGGCGGCGGTAAGCTCGCCGGTCGTGCTCGTGTCGTCGGGGAGGCGCTGGTAGGTCGCTGTGGCGACAGTCTGGCCGGCCGGGTTATGCCAGGTTCGCGTTTGTTCGATCACCGTGTCGCCCGTCACGTCGTCGGCGTCGGCGTAGGCCGTCTCGTCGGTGTCAAAAGAGGTGTACCTCGCGACCGTTCGCCCGAGTCCGTCGAAGGCGAATTTCTGGAAGAGGCCGCCTGCCGCGGCGGTCTTCACTGTGTATCCCCGCGCGTCGTACCAAGTGAAACTGGGCAGGTAGTCGCCCACCGTGCCGTCGTCGGGATCGACCTCGTAGAGGCGCGACTCGTAGACGCGGCCCAGAGCGTCGTAAAGACTGTTGGTCTGGGCGCGGAGTTCGCCGGCCGAGAGCGTGAAATCGGCGCTTGCATAGGACTTGGACCAGGTAGCGCGGCCGAGGTTGTCGTAGTCGGTGTGCGTCACCACGTCGGCCGGTGAAAGTACGTCGGTCACTCGATCGCGCCAATCGTACTGATACTCGATCGCATAGTAATCGTTTGCGCCCGAGCCGAAGTAGGAGCGGGACTGGTTCAGGTTCCCGTCGGCGTCGAAGGCGGAACCGGCGACCTTGACCATGTTGTTGCCCTGGGCTGCACCGCCGGTGGGGTCGGCGTCGGTAGCGCCGGTGTCGTCGGTGCCCAGCCAGGCCGAGACGATGTTGCCGCGGGCGTCGTACACCACGCGAGTGATGGTTCCGTCGGGCGCGAGCGTGCGGTTCTGCCGGCCCATCTTGTCGGTGCCGAAGGTCTCGTAGCCGTAGCTGGCTTGCTCGAAGTTGGTTCCCTCCGTGCCGGAGCCGGAGGAGGGGATGTCGTCGTACATCCGCGTGGATACCGGGCGGGTCTTGCTGTACTGGTAGGTGGTCCAGGCAGTGTAGTCCGACTGGAGAATCGTGGCCGAAGCGAGGCCCGCCAGCGTGCCGCTGTAGGCGGCTTGGATTTGCTCGGTCGTTCGGCCGTCGCGGTCGGTCCGGGCGATCGAGACCGGGCCGGCGACGGTCTCCGTATAGGGGCTGGCCGCCAGGGCGTAGCCTTGGGCGTGGCGGGTTTCGTGGGCCGCGTCATTGTAGAAGGTCCATGTGGCCGTGCGCACGCTCGTGGGCGTGCTGGCAACGAGCGCGGTATGGGCCGGGCCGAGCGTCCGAGTCACGCGGCCAAAGGCGTCGAACTGGTAGTCGGTGGCCAGGTTCGCTCCGCCGGAGGCCGGCAAGGTCCAGCCGGCGGGAATCGTCAGTGAAAGAGCGTCGGCCGTAGCGTCGTCGATGTCCTGGATCGTCTTTTGGAGTCGGCCGCTCAGCGCGCCGTACTCGCGGTACGTGGCGCGGCCCAACTCGTCCATCGTCCAGGCGAGATTGCCGTGGGTGTCGAACCACTGCTTCCGCGTGGCGCTGGTGCCCGAGCCGTTCTGGCCGGCCGACACCGCGGGCATGGTGGTCGTCTCTTCCTGGACCTGGAACGTGCCCGAGTGCCAGGTGTAGGCGTAGCTGGTGGTGATCGCCCCGGTGCCGTCGGTGTTGGCGTAAACCGTTTGGCTGGCCACGGGGTAGATCGTCGCGTCGCCGACCGTGCGGGCATAGTAAGTGGAGGCGGAAAGCAGGATCGGTCCGCCCTGAGAGCCCACCGCCAACCGGGCCGCCGTCTCGCCGTACGCAACGGCCGACTGATACTTGTGCCCCTCGGCGCCGCCGGCCGTGTCCTCGTCGATGCCGCCCGAGGTCGAAGCGTAGTAGGTGGTGACCTCGAAGAGGCCGCCCGCGTTGCTCAGGTACGGCGAGTCGCCGCCGGCGTAGTTAACTAGATCCGGAAGGCTCTCGTCGTAATACTTGCCGCCATAGAGCACGAAGGCCAAGGGCTGGGCGGCGAGGACCATCCGCCCCTGGCTGTCGAAGCGGTTGTAGGTGAGCGCGTGCGTTTGTGCCGCCGAATCATACAAGTCAGTCAGGATCGCTTGCCCGAGGTAATTGGTGTAGACGGTGTAGGTGCTGCCGTCGAGGCGCGTTTCCATCGTCTT
>JAMOAF010000136.1 GCA_023621895.1 Planctomycetota bacterium | reverse complement strand
GAAACGATCAAGTTCCGATGGTCCCCGCATCTTTGGGTCGTTGTCTCTGATCCAAAGCAGAATCCCGACGAGATTCTTTTGGTGAATTTTTCGTCCAGGAAGCCTGGCGTCCCTTTTGACTCCGCTTGCATGGCAAACGTCGGGGATCACGCGTATCTCAGAACCCCGTCCTTCGTCTACTACAGATTTGCGAGAGTCGCCTCCAACGCGGCTCTGGAGGCGCAGATCGCCTCCGGCCAGGCGGATGCATCCGCCTGGCCGCCAGTCAGTGCCAGTCTACTCGACCGCATTCGCAAGGGGGCTGGCGCGTCGAAATTCATCGCCAGGAAGCATCGGCAACTGCTCAAGGATCAAGGACTGATCTGAGAGCTGATTTCTGAACGCGTCAGCGATGCGGTTCATTTCCCGCCCGTGGGGTCGCCCCCAGACCCCCGCGGCCAGTCGAGATGCTTGTGCAAGAACGCGAACGTCCCCTCGCCGTTGATGCTGTGGCCGCCCTGGAAGAATTCAATCTCGGTGCGGTCGGCAAGCCCCAACTGGGCGTACAGCCAGTGGGCGCGAGCGTACTCATGCGCCACCCAGTGGTCGCGGCCCACCGCGTCGAGATGCCCCCGCTCGACCATGAAAGGCCGTGGAATCATCAAGTAGGCCATTTCCGCATAGTCGAACCGTTGCCCCAGATTCCAATAGGGCATCTCCCACTCGATCGTCCGCATGAAGCTGAACGGCTGGTCGGTCGCCGCCACTTTGCGCGTCCACTGGTTAAAATCGCCCGAGCAGATCGACAGGCAATACCCTTCGAGAATCGCCGGCACGCGGACCGCCGTCTCGCCGCCGTAGCTCAAGCCATAGAAGGCGATCCGTTTCGCATCGACAAAGGGCTGCTCGCCCAGCCAGCGCAGAATCTGGTCGTGCTGGGCGATGATGAACGAGAAGAGCGTCGCCTTGACCGTGTTCGCCTTGCGGTCCAGCCAGCGGTATCGGTCCTCGCCGCGATACAGGTTGTGCGGTGCGAAGGTGACCAGCCCCTGTTCGGCCAGCCGGGCCGCGAAATTGCCGTAGGCCGAGCTGTTCCGATCGATCACGTCGCGCGGAAGGCCGTTCCTTCCATGCTGGCAGACAACAACCGGCCGGCGCTCGCCCGGCGCGATGCCCTTGGGCAACACCAGCACGCCCCAGGCGAACAGCTCGGGGAAGACGTCGAGAACCACGTCGTAGGCGGTCCACTTCTCCGTTTCTAGAATCTTTCCCGTCCGGGCGTTGGCATCGAGCCGCGGCTCCTTGAACCGGCCCATGCCCTCCTCGTGGAACTGCTCGCGAAACTCCCTGGCCCCGGCGACGAATTTCGCCGGATCATGCGTCGGACGCCGCCTTTCGGTCGTCCACTTCCATTCGGCCAGCTCGGGCATCACCTTGTGGAGAAAGAACCGGTCGCGGACGTGTTCCGACCCGCGGACGAGGCCCTGCACGTGGCCCTCCAATTGCCTGACCGCTCGTGCGTGCCGCACGGCCGGATCGAACGACGCCCGCCGATCCACCGGCAGGGCCGCCGAGAGCGGCAACTTGGCTTCAAACCCCAACCCCTTGGCGAACTCGTGCAAAGCTTCAGCGGACCCCGGGCCGGCCGGGCGGCCTCCTTCTCCTTGGATCAACCGAACACCGCCCCACGATTCGACCGCGCGCGGAATCCGCGACAACTCGCCCTGGATGCTTTCCAGCGTTGGCGTCTGGAGCGCTCCCTTCTGGTCCACAACCGGGGGGAATTGGCTGTGTTCGACAACGAGCGAGCGCGGCAGGATCAGGGATGCAATCTCCGCGTCGCCGAATTCGTCCAGCAGTCGCCAGACATTGCGATAGATCGGCTCCGACCAAACGGCCTGGCGGCAGTTGAAGTATCCGCTCACCAGCGCCGCGTCGATCCGCTCGTCGAGCGCGGCGGCATAAAAGGCGATCAGGCCCCCCTCCCCGTAGCCGGCCACGCCGATCTTCCGGCGCGGCGTGCTCTTCTCAAACGCGTCAACCGCGGCCAGCACCTTCTGCACCTCGTAGCCGATCACGTGCCGCCCCATCTGGAACGCCTGCCGGTAGATCCATTCGCGATAGGTCTGGTCGCTCTGGCGGAGTTGCCGGTCGTCCGTGGCCAGCTTCTCGCGGCTGACGAGCGCCGGCAGCACGATTTCAAACCCGCTTTCAGCCAGCCGCCGCGCCCACTGCCCACCGGGCGGCAGCCCCTCGGCCAGGCCCAGGAGCATTTCGGGCGTCTGATCGGCGTCGGGAATCGCAATCACGCGCCCGGCGGCCTCGTGTTTCGGCCGCACCAGGAGCCCTTCGCCGAACACGCCTTCCAACACGGGCCAGCGGACCTGGTAGACTTCATAAGCCGCCGTTTCCGCCACCCGCGCCGGGTTGGCGTCGTCGCCAAACCGCTCCAGCGCTCCGGCAGTCCGCGGGTCGACCGCCCCGATGATCTCGCGGAGGTGCTGGCGGTTCGGCTCTATGGACTTCCCGTACGCCTCGGGTGAACTGAAATCCTGCTTCCAGTGCGCCGTGCGCCGCTCGATCGATTCGGCGATTTTTCGCTCGACGAACCGGTGCGCGCCGTCCATCATCGGCGCCGACAGGTCTTCCTCCTTCCACTCCAGCGGCCTGGTGCCGGGCAGGGTTTCGATCGTTTCGGCCAAGAGCGGCGGAATAAGCCACAAAGCCGCGCAGGCGACGGCCAGGCCCAGCGCAGCCGTTCGCAGCGGTCGATTCAAGTCCATGGTTCAGCACTCCGTGATCAGCAATCGATTGTCACACCGACAGAACCGTGCGCCCCTTGGGCAGGTCGAAACAGAGGACCAGGTCATCCTTCCGCCGCGTCCAGGTTCCCTCTTTCAGATCGCGCTCCGCGGAGACTTCCGCAAGCGGGATCGCCTGACCCTGGTGCGCCAGCGTCGGCGGCGCCTTGTGCGCCGTGGGAACGCGGAGCGTGAACAGCGGGCAGGCAAACGGAGCGGCGAGCATCACCTGGCCGTTGGTCCGCTCGATCGTGGTCAACTCGGCCGCCGCGTAGTAGCGGGCCAACTCGCTGGTCTTCATCCAGAGCGTCCGATCGCGATAGCGGCCCTCCAGGGCGAGAATGATCCGCTTGAACTGCTCGAAACCCGTCTGGGCGCCGTTGTTGTAGAGCCCCGGCCAGTGGCAGAACATGGGGGCCGGCCCGCCCCTCTCGACGAGCTCGATCATCCGCCCTTCGGTGGCGTCGTCGTTCGCGTAGCGCTGGCCCTCCGGCTGGCGGTCGCCGGACCAGCCGCCGAACCAGTCGCCGGTTCCGCCCGGCACGCTCACCGTCGCCCGCGGATCGTCGCTTTCCAGGCCTTCGACGTGTTCGGGCCGGGGCCGGGTGCTTTCCTTTCCCTCCGAGATGTACTTGAAGTAGTGCGGCAGCTCAGTCCCGTAAACGTCGCGGACCGCCTGGTGCACCGCCAGCGATAGTTCGGACTTGACGCGATTGCCGAAGCCGCCGGGCGTGGTGATGCCTTCGCAGGGCAGATCGCAGTTCTTGAGAATCTTCAAAGCGTAGGCCATGTAGGCCGCCAGCTCGTCGACGCTCTTTTTCGTCTGCGGATAGGAGTTCTCCATCGTGGCCGAACTGATTTCCGCCATCGGGCGGCCCGTCGCCAGGTCGATCACGCGGGTGTGCGTGATCATCTCCGGATGGATGTCCCAGTTGGGGACCATCACGTCGCGGACCAGCTTCAGGCTGCCGAGCAGCTCTTTGCGCGACCAGCCGGGCAGTTCCCGGTCGAGCCAGCCGACGCAGGCGGGGCAGGGCACGACGGACCATTTGCCCTTCACCCCGTGCTCGCCGCACCATTGGCCAAACTGGCGGAGGAAGGCGTCGGGAATCTCGCGCGGCCAGGTTTTCCAGGGCTTCTTGTATTCGTCGCTGTTGGGCGCGTACTCGGCGAACTGCGGCATGCAGAAATGCCCCATGTTCACCAGGCACGTCGAATCGTCGATGATGAACGACAGGGGCACCCGGCCGCGCGGGTTGAGCACCTCCAGGTTGGCATCCTGGTTGGGGCGCTGGCCGAGGGGCGCCTGGGCCGTTGCGACGCAGCGGTGCAGGGCCAGCCCAACCGCGGCGGCGGCCCCCGCTCGCAGAAATTCGCGGCGCGATCCACTCCACATGGCATTTCCTCCCGGTCTGGTTCAGGGTGCTCTGGCTGGGTCTTCGATCCAAACGCGAAAGCAGGCGTTGCAGAGATAAAGCGTCAATTGCCGATAGACCTGGTCCATCGCCTCCTGCTCGGTGATCCCGCGCATCTGGCGCAGCAGCCGCTCGATCTCCGCCCGCACGTCGCGCTTCAAGTCTTCTTCGGTGAAGCTGGGGGGCGTGGGATCGGCCACGGCCTCGATGCGAACGACGTAGAACGATCCCTCGCCGGGCGTCAGCGTCGCCAGGCATCGGCTACAGAGGAGTGGCGAGGGACCGTTCATGTTCGCAGCCCCGGCTTTCCTCGTTCCCAAGCTCCGTCCCGCCCTCCATCCTCGTTCTCAAGCTTCCTCGTTCCCAAGCTCCTGCTTGGGAACGCACGCGTCCGTACTACTTTGGTTCCCAAGCAGGAGCTTGGGAACCAGATAGGGATCGCCCCCCTTCGCCTCCGTGCATCTGACCGGTTGCGTTTCGGGGTAGTCTCCCACACCCGGCGGCGCGGATCAAGGATAGACGCCCCCATCCGGCTTCGTCCGGATAGAGCCCAAGGTTGGCGGCTAAATCGACCTGCGTGATTCGTGGAAAAAGCGGCTGTTATTCAGATAGCCGCGTGGGCTTGCCCCGCGCTTCGTTACGTACGGGTTGTGCCGCA
>JAMOAF010000723.1 GCA_023621895.1 Planctomycetota bacterium | reverse complement strand
AGCAACTGCCGACGCAGTCGACCACCATTTTGCCGTCGGCCGATGGTTATGTCACTGACGACAACCAGGACGGGACCTTCACGTTGCTGGACATCACGAGCCAGAGGATCCGGACCGACTACTACCCCGCCGGCGTGTTCATTTACCCAGCGGAAGACCGCGGGCTGTTTGAATTCGATCTTTCCTCGATCTCAGCTTCGGCAACCGTGGTTTCGGCTACCTTGAAGCTCACGCCGTGGGAATACACGCCGGGCGCTCCTCCGACCGTGCACTTCTTCGCCTACTCGGGGGATGGGGTTGTCTCACTGGCCGACGCCACGGCGGTTGGCATCGACCAGGGAAGCAAGACGATCGCCGATTTTACACCCATCTCCGTGTCGATTGACCCGGCTTTCGTTCAACCGCTCCTCGGCACCGGGACCGATCTGGGAATTATGAGCCGGCAGCTCGTGGGCAATGGAGGCGCCGTATCGTTTGCCAGTTCCGAGTTTACCCTGCCAACCGACTGGCGACCTCAACTTACGCTGGAAACGATCGGCGGTGGCGAAATCCGCGGCAGCAAATGGAACGACACCGACGGCGACGCCGTCTGGGACACGGGCGAACCGGCGCTTTCCGGCTGGGAAATCTACCTCGACCTCAACAAGGACGGAACCTACAACAGCAGCACCGAGCCGCTGGCGACGACCAACGCCAACGGCGACTACGTTTTCACCAACGTCGCGCCCGGCGACTACGTGGTCGCCGAACGCATGAAGAACGGCTGGGGGCAGACCTATCCCGGCATCACGCCTCCTCCGCCGGTCAGCCAATATAAGATCGACGTCCAGTTTGGCTCCGGGTTCACCGCCAGCCAGCAGCAGATCATTCTAGACGCGGCCGCGCGGTGGTCGGAGATCATCATCGGCGACGTGCCCGACGTTTTAGTTGACAGTATCCTGGTGGACGATCTGCGGATCGAGGCCAGCGCGCGAGCGATTGACGGGGTTGGCGGAATCCTGGGTCAGGCCGGTCCGACGCAGTTGCGCCCCGGCTCCTATCTGCCGGTCTTGGGGACGATGGAGTTCGACACGGCCGACATCGGCACGTTGGAGACGAGCGGCCAACTCGACGAAGTGATCCTCCACGAGATGGCCCACGTGATCGGCTTCGGCACGATCTGGACGAATCTTGGGTTGGTCTCCGGGGCGGGCGGCGCGGACCCACGGTTCACAGGTACCGGAGCGACCGCGGAGTATCAGACCATCTTTGCCACCTCCGAGACCTCCGTGCCGCTGGAAAACACCGGCGGGGCCGGCACCCAGGATGCCCACTGGCGGGAAACGGCGTTCGGTACGGAACTGATGACCGGTTGGCTCAATCAGGGCGTGGCCAATCCGATCAGTCGGATCACCGCGGCCCAGTTCGGAGACCTCGGCTACACCGTCTACCTCGCCGGCGCCGATGCCTATACAAAGCCGGCGTCGCTCCAGGCGGGCCTGCGCCTCGACACGGGCGACTGGGGCAAAATTCTCACGCTCGACACCAAACCCATCGTGCTCCCCGAATCGGCGATCGTCGCGCCGCAGGCGGACTTCGGAGGCATCGAGCCGCTGGGGGGAACGAATCCCAACATCCCTTATACGCATTGGGTTTCCGTCTCCGTCGGGGAGATCGTCGAGGACGTTGATTTCGGCAATCATTTGGCACGGACACTCACGGTGAGCATTGCGGCGGCGGCGGTGCTGGAAAACGCCGGACCAGCGGCAACCACGGTGACGATCACGCGGACCGGGAGTACGACCAGCGAACTTGTTGTCAACCTCACCAGCAGCGACCCGACCGAAGCCACCGTGCCGGCGACGGCCACGATTCCCGCCGGCCAGGCATCGGTGACGGTCAGCCTGGACGCGGTCGATGACACGCTGCTCGACGGCACGCAGACGGTCTCGATCACGGCCTCGGCCACCGGCTTTGCCGACGGGACGGCAGTCATCGGAGTGACTGATTACGAGACGCTTTCGATCACGATCGACAAGCTTTCAATTTCGGAGTTCGGCGGCTCGGCCACGGGAACGGTCACCCGAAGCAATACGGACATCGGGGCGGCGCTCGGCGTCAACTTGTCGAGCAGCGACACGAGCGAGGCGAGCGTGCCCGGTTCGGTGACGATCCCCGCCAACCAGAATTCCGTGACGTTTCCCATCACCGGTGTGGACGATGCTTTGTTGGATGGAGCGCAACTCGTTACGATCACCGCCTCCGCCGCGGGGTATTTCTATGCTCCTGCGTATGCGGGGGTCGGGCTGGACACCGGCTTCGGCACGGCCGGCTACTTCTCTGTGCCGCTGAAACAGGCCTACCAGGGTGAGCACCCCGATATTCTTGTGCAGCCGGACGGGAAGATCCTCGCGGCGTCTCCGGATCCGACTGACGCGAGCGCCTGGAGGCTGATCCGCGTCAACGAATCGGGCGGTCTGGACACGTCTTTCGGAACCGCCGGGGTGGTGTCGACCTCGTTCGCCGGATCCACCATGACGCGGGCGACCGGCGTTGGTCTTCAGCCCGACGGAAAAATCGTCGTCGTGGGCACGGTCGACGGCGGCACGCAGGTTTACAACGACTGGGCGATCGCGCGTTACCATGCCAACGGGTCGCTGGATACCAGCTTCGGCAATGGCGGCACGCTCCGCATGGAGTTTGCAGGCATGGGGGCAAAGCTCTACGACGTGGAATGCCTCGCTAGTGGCAAGATCCTCGTCGCCGGCGGCGCGTTCAACGACTTGTTCACCGTGGCACGCTTGAATGCCGATGGTTCTCTGGACGCCACGTTTGGTTCCGGCGGCTACGCCACGATGGACTATTCGGCCGGCACTTACGAAGTGCTGACGGACATCGCGGTTCAGCCTGACGGACGGATCGTCATGGCTGGCGCGGTCGCGACTTTGTCACCCTCAAGTGCCAAGTTTGCCGTTGCCCGGCTGACGGCCGCCGGCACGGCCGACGCGGCTTTCGGCGTCAATGGCTGGCAGACGATTGACTTCGGCGTGACCACCAGCGTCGCCGAGGCAGTCGCGCTGCAAGACGACGGGCGGATTGTCTTGGCGGGCTATGTGCGGACCGGCAGCACGGACGACTGGGGTGTTGCGCGGGTCACCGCTGATGGCTCGATTGACACCAGTTTCAGCACCGACGGGAAGGACGTCATCAATTTCTTTGGTTTGGACGACGACGCCCACGATCTGGCCGTGCAGCCCGACGGCAAAATTCTCGTGGCGGGAGGCGCGTTCATATCCGGCAACGGCAAGGATCTCGCCCTGGCGCGCTACAACGTCGATGGCACGCTCGATGGCAGTTTCGACGTGGATGGCAAGCTGCTTCTGCCCACCTGGGGCGCCATCTCGGAAGAGATCTGGGCCGTCGACTTGGCGCCCACCGGGCAGCTCCTCGCCCTGGCTGGATACAACGTCGACATGCGGCTTGCGCGATTCAACGTCAGCCAGCGGCGCGACGTGCTGAACGTGACGGATAACGAACAGCGGCACGAAATCCGCGGGCGCAAGTGGGAAGACCTCGATGCCGACGGCGTCTGGGATGCGGGGGAACTGCCCTGGGCCGGCGTGCCGATCTATCTCGATCTGGATGCTGACGGACAACATGATGCACTCGAACCGCTGACGTCCACCCTGGCCGACGGCTCGTACGTCTTCAGCGACCTGGCGGCGGGGACTTATATCGTCGCCGAGGTATTGCCCGCCAACAGCGAGCAGACTTTCCCCGGCATGCTGCCCACCGGGCTGGACCTTATCAGCCGCACCGATGCCAGCGTGGCCGGCGATCTGGACAGTGCCTACACGTCGATGAGCGCGGACGGGCGATTTGTCGCCTTTGCCTCCGGGGCGTCCAATATCGTGCGCGGTGTCGAATTCAAGCAGCTCAACATCATCGTGCGGGATCGGCTTGCCGGCACGGTTGAATGGGTCAGCAAGACCTACGACGGATTGGTGCCCAACGGCCAGTGTAGAACGCCAATTATCAGCGCCGACGGACGTTTTGTGGTTTTTGTCTCCGACGGGACCAACCTGGTTGCAAACGACACGAATGGAGTCGCTGATGCCTTCGTCGTCGACCGGCAGCTCGGGACGATCCAGCGGGTGAATGTTGCTTCCGGCGGCGCCCAGGCCAATGCGGCCGTGGCCGACTATCCTGAAATCAGCGGAGACGGCCATTACGTGGTTTTCGCCTCGGCGGCAACGAACCTGGTGGCCAGCGACACGAACAGCGCCAGCGACGTCTTCGTTCGCGACCTTTGGACGAGTACCACACAGCGGGTCAGCGTTGACGGCAGCGGCGCCCAAGCCGCCCAGGGAGGCAGCGCTCCTGCGATCAGCGCCGATGGTCGTTACGTGGTGTTCGAATCGACGTCCACAACCCTGGTAACGCCTGATACAAACGGCAGATCAGACGTGTTTCTCCGTGATCTGGTCAACGGCACGATCGCGCGGGTCAGCGATGCCGCTGGTGGCGTCCAAGGCAACGGCGCGAGCGCGCGTGCTGCGATTAGCGCCGACGGTCGCTATGTCACGTTTTCGTCTGGTGCGTCGAATCTGGTTCCCGGCGATACGACCACGACTGACATCTTCCTCCTAGACCGAACGGTTGGTTCGATCGAGAAGATATCCATTGACTCCAGTGGCGTGGCAGCCAATGGGGCAAGTTACGAGTCGGCCGTGAGCGCCGATGGCCGGTTCGTCGCATTTGACTCATACGCAACGAACCTGGTCGTCGGGGACACGAACAGCCAGCCTGACATTTTTCTACACGATCGCCAGACGGCTGCAACCGTGCGCGTGAATGTTACCAATGGCGGAGCGCAAGCAAGC
>JAMOAF010000563.1 GCA_023621895.1 Planctomycetota bacterium | reverse complement strand
GCCGTCTTGCCCCCCGAGCTCGTCATCCGTTTGGAGAGGCGGAAGTAGAGCGGGGTCGCTAAAAGCGCCGCCTTGACCTGCCCGGCGAAAAAACGGCCGTCGTACTCGGCGAACAGAAATGCCAGGTCACCGGGATGAATCTTGGTGAAGTTCGCGGCGCGGATGTACTTGGACCCGCTCAGCACGCTGGCATGAATCTGCGCAGTCCTGCTGGAGATGGTCTCGGCATCGAGGGTGGTTGATTCGACAATTCGTAGAAGATCGCTTGCCATTTTGCCGTCCGCAACTCACTGATCCTGCCCGCCCGTTTTGCTGCACCAACCCCATGATCCTACCGCATCTTGCACACGGCTGGTAGAATGGCCGCCCGGGAAGGTGGCGAGCGAATGTCGCCGGAAATCGCCAAACAACAACCGTTCGTGCAGCCGTGGCCAGTCGTTCAGCAATCCTGAGCAATAGGGATCCGCCATGCAAAGACACCTCCTTCGCCAACTACACCGTCTGGCCTGGCTCGACGCCCGCCTGGCGTCGACGGGCGTCCTTGCCGCGCAAGCGTCCAAACGATTGAAGATCAGCGTCAAGACGATCCGGCGAGAACTGGACCTGCTCCACGAACTCTCACCCTTGGTCTACATGGAGGACGACCCGTTCGGCCGCCGGCGCTGGTTCTACGCCGATCGGCGCCGCCGGTTGTTCTCGAAGTGGTTTGGCGACAAGAGCCGCGAATAATGGACTGCGGGCAGCTTCGGTCGCCGCAGTCTGCGGCTTCACTCCGCACCGTCCCTCTGAACAACGTTAAACGGCACGCAGGCCATCGAGACCGGAGCATAGTTGCAGGTACAGCCTCCCGTGAGATTCGGCATGTTCAGCACGCCGTTGGCCGGGTAAAGGTTGTTGTTCACTTGGCAGCCGGGTCGAACGCCCAAGAATGGGGTAATCTCGCGGCTTTCCAGGTCGATCCAAGCCGAATTGCCGCGGTAGCGCGTGGTCAGCAGATGCGTACTCGCCCGCGTGCCCGTACAGCCGCGGCGGACCCATTTCAATGGTTCGCTGATCTGTTTGGCTGAGGGGAGGTCGTAGACGACGAGGGTATCATCGCCTCCGGTGAGCAACTTCTGTCCGGCGATGTAGCCCGGCAGCCCCGTCTTCGGCAGCCCCCCGCCAGTCACGGCGAGCCGCGTTGTCGCCGTATCGGCTTGCCGCAGCAGAGGTTCGCCGCTGCTGCCTTGATAAATGCCCGCGGCGGTGACCACGATGTCGAGCGGCGCGCTGTAGCGCAATCTGGCGCCGCCTGCCCTCTGCCAGAGGCGTTCGCCGGTGGCAAGGTTCAGCGCAAAAATGCTGCCATCGCGGCCCTCGACTTCGCCGCGTTGTGGATTGGGCAGTTCGCTGTAAAACAGCTTGCCGCCACCGGCGGCGAGGTACAGCGGGCGACGGTCCGCCGCCACGCGCCAAACCAACGCGCCCGTGCCGCGGTTCATGCACAACACGTGCTGGCCGCTGCTGCCAACCAGATAGTCGCCAGCGACGCGGAGATTCGCCCAGGGCGTCTCGAGGTCATCGGGAACATCGATGCGTCCGGTTAGTTTTCCCGTGGCCGGATCGAACACCAGGCATGCCGTGCCGTCGCTGAGGTAGATCGCGTCGTGCAGGGCCACCAGTTCCGTGGTGGGCGACAGGCTTGCGCTCGGCCCCCATTGGCGATGCCGTGCGTAGCGCAGCTTGCCGCGATCGAGTGCTTCCTCGGACAACTCGACCTCCCACATCTTGCGGCCCGTATACACGTCGGCTGCCCGCAACAGGCCCTGTTCGTAAACGATCAGCCGCCCTCCCGACACGCGAACCTGGTTTTGCCCGGGATACTTATGCCAACGCTGCGATGCACCGAACCAGAGCACGGCATTGGGCGCGCGGAGTTCGTCTTCCGAGGCCCCGGTGCTGGCGGCGCTGGCTTCTGCATGGGACCAATCCGCGGAGCCAGGCAAGGCGCCCGAGCGAACCAGCAATACGAAGTCGCCCGCCCGTTGAACCTCCGCGCCGGGAAAGGCTCCGTCTTGCACGATCTCTTCGATGCGGTTGCGATCGGCCAGCGCGCCCCAGGCACAGGCGATTCCACCATACGGGCGGAGGGTGTGGAAGACGGCTTTCACCAACGCTTGCGCCCCAGCCTGCTTCAAAGCATCAGGGGCTTCCGAAACGACAAGACTCGCCAGGTATGGCGAGAATGGGTAGGTTGCGGGATCGCCAACCAGAACGCTCGCCCGCGTGCCGTACTGCCCCAGCTCGTGGAGGCGGCGGCGCAGCGCAGCCACCTTGCCGGCGTCCGCGTCCACCGCGATGACGTGCAAGTCCGACTGCCGGATCAGTTCTTCGACGAGACGTCCACGGTCGAGCCCCAGCACAAGCGCGTAACCGCTGCGCACGTCCGTGGCTTTGAGGACGGCGGCGGCTTTGGCGGTCCACTCGTCCTCGGCGGACGGCGCAGAAACAGAGGTGACGTGCGTGACCGGCTCGCCGGGCTGCGGAGCGCCGAACGCCAGGATGCTCCCCTCGGCGGTCACCACGAACAGTCGCCCGTTGGCCGCCAGCATGCGATGGGGCGTCCCTTCGATCTTCGCGCTCCAGGCGACTGCCGGCTTTTCGCCGGCGGTTTCGATGGCTTCCACGACGCCCTCGCCCCCCACGTACAGCTTGCTGCCCGCCAAGATATGCACGTCGAGCTCGGAGGGCAGTTCCCAGATCTTCTTGAAAGCAGCTCCGAAGTTGTCGGGCACCTCGTCCTTGGCGCGATGGGCCGGGGTGTTGTCCTCGGTTCGCGGATACATGGTGTATTCGGTCAGATCGCGGGCGAGGATGCTGCGGTCGCTGTCGTAGATCGCCTCGGGCGTCAACACGGGCTGCCGGAACGAGTCCAGTTCGCGCTGATTGGCCCGTTCGATGTCCAGCCGCGTGAATCCTCCGGGATACAGCATGGGCTTGTAGTCTTCGGCGCCGGGTTTGGTCTTGGCGAGCCGCTCCTGGTTGGGGCGGGTGATGTCGTACAGGTCGCCGCTGTGGCTGAGATACCTGCCGATGCCGGCGACGAACCAGCAGCCCTTGGGCAGACCCAGGCGTCCGCCCCAGCCGGTCGTGTAGGTCTGCAACTGGCCGGTCTTCAGATCGAGGAACGCCGGCAGTTGCGTGCCGCAGGGGACAATCAGCCGATCACCGACGATTGCCAGATATCCCTGGGGAGTCAGCCCGGCGTCACACCCGATGCCATGATCCCAGTTGCTTGCCGGGATGTGAGCGACTTCGGTATTCGACCAGACGACCGCTCCCGACTCGGCATCCACGGCATGCACGAAGACGCCTTCCGTGGGCCACAGTCCGGCAGCAAAGTAGACGACGCCGTCCGCCAGCACGGGACCGCCACGGGCGGGATACAGCGAGACCAACCGCCCGTGTCCGATGACCTTGCGATCGGTCTGGCCCTCGGGCAGGCCCCGGAACCTCCAACGGAGGGAACCGTCGTTGGCGTTCAGGCAATACAGATACCCGTCATCCGAAACGAAGTAAATCTTGCCCTCGGAGGCCACGGGAGCGAAGCGAACCGGCGCCTCGGCAAAGAAACGCCAGCGTTCGGCGCCCGTTTCGGTGTCCAGTGCCGTTACGCTGTCGGTGATCATCGAGGGCACGAACATCGTGTTGCCGAGCACCACCGGCTCGTAGGAGGCGTCGTAGCCCAATCGGAGTTCAAACGGAAACGCCGGGCGCGGCGCCGGCAGCTTGCGCGTCCAGCGAAGCTGGAGGTCGGCGGGTAGCTCGTGCGGGGAGGCAGCGGTGCGGCCTGAATCGTAGCGGAATTGCGGCCAGTCGTTGGCCCGCAGTGGGGCGGTCAGAAGGCAGACAAGGGACAAAGCGAGCAGCAGCGGCTGTTTCATCGCAGGGCTCCATGAGTCCAGCAAGGCGGGTTGGTTCACATCGGGCAGGCTCGCTGGGCGTTCCCAGCGGAATTTTGAACCGTAACAGGATCGAACGCGTCCTGCAACCCTGCCAGCGGTCTTGGCGGTTCCAGGCAACCTCGCAAACACGATTCAGACTCTGCTGCTCCACTCTTCGTAGCCCATGCCCAGTCGTCTCTGAACACCAGCAATCTCCCCATAGACTGCACCTGTCTTCCCGCCGTTTCACCCCTGAAATCACAGCGAAACACCCGAGGTGACGCCGCGCGCCCAAGAGAACCGTGAACGGTGACGGATAGTCGGACTTGAACCGGGTAGTGCAAAGCGCTTGACGCCGCGCCCCTGCGGTACGTCTAATAGGCATGGGTACCGTCTGATGTTTTGGCTTGTCAGCACGGCCGGTCACGCAATCAACCGAGAGAGGAGTATCCAC
Source organism: Planctomycetota bacterium (assembly GCA_023621895.1). Classification (GTDB taxonomy): domain Bacteria; phylum Planctomycetota; class Planctomycetia; order Pirellulales; family Thermoguttaceae; genus JAAYCB01. The sequence continues at coordinate 4,404 of JAMOAF010000563.1, read as the reverse complement.
GGATGATCAGCCACGGGCTCGGAACCGTAATGTTGTTGTTGGTTTTTTCCTCGGCGCCCCTGTTCGCGGCGGGGCCCCTGGCTGTCTCTGTCGATGAGAAGACGCAGAGCTACACGATCACCGAGCAGGGCCAGCCGGTTCTGACGTATCGATTCGGTGAGGTTCCGCTTCCGGCCGGGGTCGAGGCGAGCCATTTCAGCAAGGGCGACACGCCTTACAACGGCGCCTATTTTACCGACGGGAGCCGATATGGGGGCGAGCGGAGCGACTACATCTATCCGCTCTACGGCTTCCACGGCGAGCTGCTCACCGCCGACTATCCGAAAGACCACCTGCATCACCGGAGTCTCTGGTGGAGCTGGTGCGAGGTCCGCCACAACGACAAGATCGGCGACATTTGGGCCGTCTGGACGACCCGACCGGCGTGGTGAACGAGACCGTGACGATTCGTGCCTCCAAGACCGGGGTAGCGGCGGGCGTTCGGAGCCGCACGGTCGACGTCGACGTCCGGCTCGAGGCGTTGGTCGACGGGATCGCCATTGCCGGCCGCCAGAAGGTCGATTATGGCGGCTACGGCGGAATGACGGTGCGGCTGAATCCGGAGGTGAAGGAGTTCTCGATGCGTGCCGTGCATCCGCATCCGGACCAATGGCGAGGCGACGATCTGGCGATCGTGGAGCGGGTGTCGGATCGGGCAACGTACGGCGACTCCGCGTGGATGGCGCTCTACGGCAAATACCCGGCCGCCGGCGTCGAGGCGCCCGACTTCACGACCTTGATGATGTTCGAGTCGAAGGATACGCCGCTGTTTCCGAACAATTTCCGCTACTACGGCACCACCTGCATCTCGTTGGCCTTTCCGGGAAGGACGATTTTCCCGCTCGAAAAGGGCAAGCCGCTCGACTACAAGACCCGCTTTGTGATTTGCGAGGGGAAGACGACCATCGAGCAGGAGAAAGCGGCCTGCCAGGCGTATCAGCGATAGTGCTGCATCCTACCTGAAGGGACCTTTCTTCACGCCGGTATCCGGCGTGGGGGTTTGCCTCCAAGGAGAGGATGCTGCATGGCATCTTTTCCGCAAAAAATGGGGAACATCACCTGTACGGCTGGGTCCAGGCAGCGGGTTGGGACTGCCAGTCGGGCTGGAGGTCCGCAGCCGCCTTGACGATCTTCGCCCGGACGTAGAGATCATCCGGCTTGAGCGTGTATGCGCCTTCCACACCCTCGACCGTGTCCAGGGTGACGCCGATCGCGTCGGAATAGATGTCGATCTTCCGTGCTGGACAGCGAGGGCCTTTCGCCACCTCGACGGTCTGGCTGGATGGGTCGTAGTCCTTCTTGGTGCCCAAGAACAGAATCCGGTACGGGCCTTCCTCCCGGACGTCGATCTTGACCGAGAGCGTCTTGCCGTCGAACCGGATGTCCGCGAAATCCAGCCCGTTGGAGGCGTAGAAATCTCCGGCGGAAATCGCCTCCAACAGGTCGTTCGCGCAGAGCTGCGCCGCGCGCACGACGGTCCAGGCCTTGGGCGCCGGGGTATAGGAATGGCGGTCGTCGCTTCCCAAGCCCAACAACAGCGGCTGATCGTGCGCGGCCCGGTGCGCGTTGACGACGTCCCAGAACTTCTCCGGTTTCCAGCCCTGCGGATGTGCGTCGAACCCGTCGGCGATGTCGTTGTTGTTCAACTCGAACAGGCGGATTTGCGGCAGCGCGATCAGGTCGGCGGGGGAATAGTCGTAGTACCGCCAGAGCGGATGGTTCGCCGTGAAGAGGTAGTCCTGCCCCTGGTAGACCTCTTGGCCCCTGGCGAACGTCCGTTCGAGGATTTCCTTCGGTGTTTTCGCGGAGATGTACGGGAAGACCTCGCGGACGTTGATGAAATTGACGTGCACCTGCTGATCGTTCGAACAGCCGCCGGTCTGCTCGTATCCGGGGATCATCAGGAACTTGCCCGGCTCGGCAAACTGCTTTTCCAGCTCCGAGTACGGCTTCATGCGGGCGTACGTCTGGCCGCCGGCGGTGATCGTTCGGACGGAATCCTTGCCGAACTTCGCCATCGCCTGGTCGACGTGGGCTTGCGTCAGCTTCGGCCAGCCGGGCGTTGGGGAAATCGCCTTCCAGAGCGACGTCTCGTCCTTGAACGGGGCCATATCCGACGGCGGATTCTCGAACCCGAAACCGTTGAACCGCAAGTCCTCCGCCTGGAAGATGTTGTGGTCCGACGGGCAGATGAAGTGGTAGCCGTGGGACTTGTACCAGTCGATCGCCCATTCCGGAAGCGGCTGGCCGTCGGACCATTGGTTGTGCATGTGCAAATTGCCTTTGAACCAATGCTTTTCCGGCGCGGCAATGGCGTCCTGGGCCCAGGAAGCAGGCCTGGCGCCGGCGAATGCCGCGGCCGCCACCGCCCCCGATGTCTTGAGGAAGTCGCGGCGGGAGATCTTCTGCCACATGAATTGCACTCCTTCACATGCAGGTGGAGTAGAGGTGATGGAACTAATTCGCATTACGTTCAGTGACGCTTCTCAGCTTGCTCCGTGCGGCGTCGACCTGAACTTCAGGCGTCCAGGGGGTCGTCGTCACCCACCACTGGTGCATGTTCGTCTTGGATCCTGAATAGCTGATGTCGCAATGAATCAGCAGCCTGTCCGGTGTGGCGGGATCATATTTGCCGATGATCGCGTTAGCGGAATAGCAGTCGCCCCCGCCCGGAGTCTGGAGCCTGCTCATCAGCACAATTCCCTCATCCCAATGGACGCCGTCCGGCGAAGAGTAGAGCACGAAACTGCCCGGCCCGGGATCGTCGCCGACCAGATCGCGCTTGTTGCTGCCGCTTCGCCCGTGCATGAAATACAGTTCGCCCAGCTTCCCGGAGAGCTGCATGTTGCGGATTCCCTTGGCAAAGTACGTGGTCTGCACGGCTGACCACGTCCGGCCGCCATCCTTGCTGATCACGTAGGGAATGTTCTGCTCGGCCGTTGGATCGTCCTTTTTGTGATGGGCGTTGTAGGTGTAGACGATGATCCTGCCGTCGTCGAGCGAGCCGGCGGCCCAGTAATAGTCGGCGTTGTCGAAAGGCAGCACGCTCCGCCGGCTGAACGACGCCCCGTTGTCGGCCGAAGCCCACAACGTTTGCGGTCCCCCCGGGCTCATGTCGGACGTGCCGCCCCGAAAGACGATAAAGACCTCTCCGCCGTGCACAAACGACGTGTTCATCGTATAGGCAATCTCATCGACGGTCGCCGATTCATCAAACTTGCGCGGCCCCTTCCACGTGTGCCCGTGGTCGTCGCTGAGAAAATAGACCGGCGCCCGTTGTTTCTGCCATTTCTCATTCGCATAGTGGATTACCGTGGCGACCAGAGTCCCGTTCGGCGAGGTGATGACCGAGTATACCAAGCCGGAAAACACCTCGTTCCCGTCCCATATCTGCTTGGAATAGTCGAAAACAGTCGGGTCGCTCCAGGTCACGCCGCCATCGGTCGAACGCCGATACTCCGACCATCCCGCCACGCCATGCCCGTTCAGATTGTCGGCGCCCGTTCCCGTCACGCTGTAGAAGGCAATGATGTCTCCGTTCCGGCATTCCGCAATCGCGTTGTTGCCGTGCCCGGAACGGTCTGCTTTTTGCCGATCCACGAACAACACTCCCGTGTTCGGGATGTCCGAAGGATAGACGAAGAACGGTTTTCCATCAGCCGCGCGGCTCCGGTTCCGCGCCGACCGGGCGTCTTCGAACCCCAGCACGACGACCCATTTCCCGAAGCGGTAGGACTCTCCGGCGGCCGCCTGCTTCTCGTAGGCCAGCACCTGGTCAATCTCTTTGCTTCCGAACAACTGGAAGGGAGCCTCCTTCCTCCGTGTGAAACCTTGCGTCTCGAGGGCCTCTGCTTGCGAGCTGGCGCCGGCAATCGCGTGCGGCGTGAGCACGATCAGGCGGCCACCCTGCACCACGTCGAACCGGGTGGAGTCCATGGAACTTCTCAGGAACCTCTTGCCCGCCAGGTCCGCGGGACAATCCGCCAGGCGGTAGTCGCGATCGGTGAACAGCACGGCGCCTGGCCGGAACCACATCACCTCCGATCCCGATTCCCCGCGGACTTCAATCACCGCACGCTCCGCAGCGTATCCGTGGCACGGGGTTATCGTCCCCACGCCCAGAATCGCAAGAAGGGCGGTCGTCAGGCAAAGTCCCGGTCTGTTCATTCTGCATTCTCCCTTGATTAGGCGGATAATCCCTTGGCGGAGCGTTTTCCGCCGTGCTTCGGTTTGCTGATTGTAAAGCCAATTGTAGCCCAAAGGAAACTCGTACGCAATTCGCTTCCTTCGGGAAGTCGTCCCATGCCAAGTACTTCGGCGTGTCGGTCATCTGCTCGTTCAGCGAGTCGACTTCGTGCTCCAGTT
>JAMOAF010000513.1 GCA_023621895.1 Planctomycetota bacterium | reverse complement strand
GGCTTCCCACTACCCCCGCGCGGCTCGCCCCCCCCCTCAAAATCCCGCCGGCCCCTCCGGCGGATCCTTCGGCTTCCCACTACCCCCACCGGCTCGCCCTCCCCCAAAAAATCCCGCCGGGCAAGCCCGGCGGCTCGTTCGGTTTCCGACTACAGTCGCAACCGAAAGAGCGTGCGGCGCGCATCTTGCGGGCCGGCCTGTTGTGTGTCATATTACGCGTTTTGTTTCATGGTGAAAGCGCAAGCGGCAGAGGCGTCGGAGTGGAAATCTGGCCGGCAATTGACCTTCGCGGGGGGAGATGTGTACGCCTCCGGCAGGGGGACTATTCGCAGGAGACCGTCTTCGGAGACGATCCGGCCGCGATGGCTCGCGGTTGGATTGAGCAGGGCGGCAGGCGACTGCATTTAGTCGATCTCGACGCTGCCAAGGATGGCAATTCAGCGAATCTGGCGAGTATTCGTACGATCATCGAGGCGGTCGCGGTCCCCTGCGAACTGGGGGGCGGTGTTCGCAGCGAGGAGAAGATTGCTGAGTTGCTTGCGATTGGGCTGGCGAGGCTGGTTGTGGGCACCCGAGCTTTGAAAGACCCGGTCTGGTTCCGCCAGATGTGCAAGAAGTTTCCCGGCAGGCTCGTGCTGGGGATCGACGCGCGGGATGGGATGGTTGCCACCGACGGCTGGCTTGAAACGAGTCAGACACCTGCAATCGAATTAGCCCGGCAGTTGGCGCGCGAGCCCCTTGCGGCGATCGTCTACACCGACATTGCCACCGACGGGATGATGGCTGGGCCGAACGTGGAAGCGATGGCCGAAATGCAGGCGGCGGTCGACCTGCCGGTGGTGGCTTCGGGTGGCGTGACGACGCTCGACGACGTTCGCCGGCTGGCCGGCGCCGGCTTGGCCGGATGCATCATCGGCCGCGCATTGTATCAGGGGACGATCGACCTGGCCGCCGCCCTCCGGGCGGCAGACGATTCCTAGAGCCGGCGGACGGAAGCTCCACGCGGCGATTCCGCCCACCCCATCCGCGCGGATCAAACCAACAACAACGCAAAACACTCAGACCCTCACGCTCCAATCAAAGGGACCTTTCGATGGCGAAGTATCAAGTCGACGACATCCGCAACATCGCCTTCTGTGGACATGGATCGGCCGGAAAGACAACTCTCGTCGACAAGATTCTGACGAGCACCGGCACGCTCAACCGGCACGCGAGCGTGGACGACGGCACGAGCATCTGCGACTTCGACGACGAAGAAAAAGTGCACAAGTATTCGATCGAAGCCACGGTGACCCACTTCGACCACAAGAAGAAGCACTTCAACCTGATTGATACGCCCGGCTATCCGGACTTCATCGGCCAGACGATCGGAGTGCTTCGCGCCGTCGACACGGCGGCAATCGTGATCAACGCGTCCTCGGGGATCGAGGTCAACACGCGGCGCGTCTTCGCCGAGGCCAAGGCTGCCGGCATCGGACGGATGATCATCATCAACAAGCTCGACGCCGACAACCTCGATTTCCCGAACCTGCTCGAGACGATCCAGGACGTCTTCGGCCCCGAGTGCGTTCCCTTGAACGTCCCCATCGGAACCGGGCGCAATTTCCAGGGCGTGGCCAGCACGCTGACCTCTTCCGGCGATGCGGCCGGCGCCGTGATCGATCCGGCGGAAATCCACGATTCGCTGATCGAGTCGATCGTGATGGCCGACGAAGCGATGATGGAATCGTACCTCGAAGGCAACATGCCCACCGAGGAGCAACTCTCCACGCTGCTCGTGCAGGCCGTGGCCGACGGGAGCCTGATTCCGATCATCTGCGTGTCGGGCAAGACGAGCACGGGGCTCGCCGAGCTGCTCGATGCGCTGGTGATGTGCGCCCTGCCGCCCGGGGGTCCGAAGCGGACGGCCCAGAACGCCGCCGGCGAGACGCTGGAGTTGAAGGCCGACCCGGCCGGCCCGCTCGTCGCCCAGGTTTTCAAAACCCGCATCGACCCCTTCGTGCAAAAGTTGAATTTCATCCGCGTCTTCTCCGGCACCCTGAAGCGCGACGCCGTTGTGCCGGCCACCGGCGTTCGTAAAGGGCTGAAAATCGCCCAGTTGCTCAGTGTTCAAGCGGACGAGACTTCGCCGGCCGACGAGGCCCCGGCGGGCTCGATCGTGGCAGTCGCCAAGCTCGAAGACCTTCAGACCGGCATGACGCTCGGAGAGCTGGTGATGCCCCCGATCAAGTTCCCCACGCCGATGGTCGGGCTGGCCGTCACGCCCAAGAGCCGTGCCGACCAGACGAAGCTCTCCGGCGCGCTCCATAAGCTCGTCGAAGAGGATCCGACCTTCCACCGCGATCTCGACATGCAGACCAAGGAAACGGTGATCACCGGCATGAGCGAACTGCATCTACAGATCATCCAGGAGCGGCTCAAGCGCCGCGACAAGGTCGAGGTCGACACCAAGCCGCCAAAGATCCCCTACCGCGAAACGATCCAGGCAAACGCCGCCGGCAGCTACCGCCACAAGAAGCAGAGCGGCGGAAGCGGCCAGTTCGCCGAGGTCCACATCCGCATGTTCCCGCTGCCGACCGGCACGAACATCGAGGAGTACGCAACCAAGGAACGCTTCCCCTCGATGAAGGAAATCCACTACGACGAGGCGAACAACTTCCTCTGGATCGACTCGGTCGTGGGCGGTACGATCCCGAGCAACTTCATGCCCGCCGTGGAGAAGGGGTTCCGCGACCGGCTGGAGCGCGGCGTGATTGCCGGATACCGCGTCCAAAATGTCTGCGTCGAAGTCCACTTCGGCAAGGACCACCCGGTCGACAGCAACGAGCAGGCCTTCAAAACGGCCTCATCGATGGCCTTCCGCAACGTTTTTCAGCAGGCCAAGCCCGGCTTGCTCGAGCCGATCGTGAAGATCGAGATCACCGTGCCCACGGAAAAGGTCGGCGACATCAACAGCGACATGTCGAGCCGCCGCGGTCGTCCGCTGGGCATCGCCGCGGCCGGCGGCGGCATGCAGACGGTGATCGCCGAGGTGCCCCTGGCGGAGGTGACGACCTACAACCGGACGCTGGCCAGCGTGACCGGCGGGCAAGGCAGCTACACGATCGAGTTCAGCCGGTACGAGGTGGTTCCACCCAACGTCCAGCAGGAGATCATCCGGGCCGCCAAGGTCGAGGAAGAGGAAGACTAGCCCGGGTTATAAGGCCTCGCTGACGCGTCGGGTTATAAGGCCTCGCTGACGCGTTGCACGAACGATGGCGCGCGACAGACGAAGAATCCCTCCGCTCGCCCAGCCGGTTCGCCCCCGCCGCCGGATGCGTGCCGGCTTTGCGCCCATTTCGCCTAAACTTGCCTGCCCATCCAACCCGAAGACATCTCGTGGGCTTGCTTTCTGAAACCAGCGCGCCTAGGATTCCCGCAGAAGGAATTCAGCCCTGGAGGGGGCTCTCCAATGACCAGTTCGCGGATCGCGATTGTCTGCCGCCGCTGCCTCTGTCCGGTCTAGCACCGGACGACTCTGACACCCCCTCACCGTTGCGCGTTCTCTCCCCTTGCCACCCTTGTGCTCTCCTGCGCCCCAGCGCGTTGCCGCAGCCGAGCGGGAACTGACCCATGGCCACTGACTTTCGCCTTAAGGAAACCCTTCCCTGCCTGGTCGACCGGATCGTCGACACCTACTCCGAGGTGGGCTCGATGAATCATCTCGGGCACTGCCCGCTGCCCAACTACGAGGTGATCATCTCGGTCACCGACGACCTCAAGGAGATTCTCTACCCCGGCTACCGCCGCCGCGACGGGCTGCACCTGGGCAACGTAACCTACCACGTCGGCGACCTGCTCGACAAGCTGCACGACCGCCTGACCCTGCAAATCGCCCGTGCGATCTGCCACGACCGGGGCGAAAACGTGATCTGCGACGCGCAGAAGAAATTCGACTTCGAGTCGCTCGGACAGAAAAAGACGCTCGAACTCCTGGGACAAATTCCCGAGCTCCGCCGCCGCCTGGCGATGGACGTCGAGGCGGCGTACGCGGGCGATCCGGCGTGCAAATCGCTCGACGAGGTGATCTTCTGCTATCCCGGACTCGAGGCGGTGACGGTCTACCGCCTGGCCCACCTGCTGCACTCCCTTGAAGTGCCGCTGATTCCCCGCATGATGACCGAATGGGCCCACGCCCGCACCGGAATCGACATCCACCCCGGAGCCCGAATCGGCGATCACTTCTTCATCGACCATGGAACCGGCGTGGTCATCGGCGAAACGTGCGAGATCGGCAATTGGGTCAAACTCTACCAGGGCGTGACCCTCGGCGCGCTGAGCTTTCCCACCGACGAGCAAGGAAACCTGGTCCGCGGCACGAAGCGCCATCCGACGCTCGAGGACCGGGTGGTGATCTATGCCAACGCCACGGTGCTCGGGGGCGAAACGGTCATCGGCCACGATGCCGTGATCGGGTCCAGCGTATGGCTCACCCAGTCGGTGCCGCCGGGCACCACCGTGACGCTCGAAAAGCCCAATCTGCGAATCCGCGGCGCCGGCGGCGACGAACTGACGCCGACCACGAAAACGGGACATCACTGATTCTCTGCCCGCGGGCTTCCAAGCTGCCGCTTGCCAGCCGGCCAATCACGGCGACCCTGTCTTCCTTCGCGGTATGCGGAAGCGATGCCTCTTCCGGATGGCATGATCTCACCACGCCGCGGCCAAGACTTCCTGGCCGCGCGTCTGCCCATGTGCTAGATTCAGACGCCAGCGAGTCGCAACCGATGATCTTCCTGCGGCGGGCTTGTGCCTGGCGCCGTCTCGTGGCGACACTATAGGACGAGCAGTGCCCGCGGTTTGGACCAGGCCTGAGGAGATTGTGAGATGTG
>JAMOAF010001116.1 GCA_023621895.1 Planctomycetota bacterium | reverse complement strand
CATCCCGAACTTCTGTGCGGCAGCCCCCATCAGAAGCGCCTCGGTGTGCCCTTTGCACGCCTTCAAGGCGACTCCCGAATAGCCCAGCTCCCGGCTGAGAACCAGGCTCTCGAAATCAACCAGCGATTCATCGATCACCACCGGCTTGATCTTGGCCGCCTCGTGCATGCGATTGTCCGGATTGGCCTTCAGGTCGCGGTGCGTCGGCTGCTCGATGTAATGCAGTCGCTCAAGCGCCTGGGGCGACTGTTCACCGACCTTGGCGAGGAAATCCAGCACATATTGGACGTTGGCGCACTTCTCGTTGAAGTCGGCCGAGTAGCACCACTTCTGGCAACCGCGGGCGGCCTGGGCCTCGGCGGCGACCCGCTCGACCGACACCACACGATCCACGTCCCACTGGAGGTTGTCGCCGTTGAGCTTGATCTTCAGATGGGTCAGTCCGTTGAAAGCGATCCACTCGGGCAGCGTCTCCGGCAACCCGTCATTGAGCCGCTGCGCGATGTCGCCATCGGTCAAAGGATCGAGCGCCCCGACGAGGTGATAGAGCGGCATCGAGGGCTTTGGCTTCCGCGACGTGTATTGATCGAGATACTCGCCGGCGAACTGCTCGGTCAGATAGCTGCCGATGTCGCGATTGACAAACTCGGCGGAAAGCAGGTTGTACGAATTCTCGCCCAGGGTCTTGCCGTAAGCGTCGTGGATGGCGGCCTCCAGGGGGCTGGCCGAGACGAGTTGCGCCAGCCGCGGCATCCGTTCGATGCCCGCGGCCGCGGTGATTTCGTCGGCGGCCTGCGCGTAGCCGGCGGCCAGCTCGTGGGTGATTTCCAGGGGGTGGCCGACCGCCTGGCAGTCCCCCGCCCGCTCCGCCAGCAGGCGGCCCAGCGCCGTCATGGCCGCCAGGGTCTGGTCGCTTGAGGCCGACTGGCTCGGCCATCCCCAGATGTGGCCCACCGGCATCGACCCGAACCCCTCGCCGCGGCGGCCGTCGCGGGTCTCCACCTTCGCTTTCACGTGGAGCAACACGACGTCGGAAACGACCCGGCCGCCGAATTTTATCGGCGTCCGATAGTTGAATTGCTCCGTCTCCGAGGTGACTTCAAGCAGGCGAATGTCGGTTGGCTTGGGCACGGTCAACTCCCTTTTCGATTGATTTCTCGCGTGACGGGTTCCACGTCGGAGCCCTGCGTCTGGCCGCATCCGCCGCGCAGCGGCCTGTGGGGGACGAGAGCGACTGGCCTGTCCCGCACTTCGTCGCAGCGGCCATCCTAGCCCATTTCCGCCGCGAATGGCAAGCCAATCGTAACCCGACGCGTAAGCGAGGATGGCTAACCCGAGCATCAGCCAATCATAACCCGACGCGTAAGCGAGGATGGCTGACCCAAGTTGGCCTCGCCCACGCGTCGGGTTACAGCGGCGCGTGCGGCACATCGAAAATCGCCGGCTCACGAATAATCCGGACAAGCATCGCCGGACAGGCAACGCCGGCAGAATGGCCGCGTTTGGAACCGCGCGCTGAACTGGCCGATCGGTGCGCGGAGGAAAGAGGAAAACGCAGACAGGGCGCGAAGCAGGCGATTTGCTCGCCGGCTCGGCGCCCTCTGATCGCCGGCCTTGTCAGCACGAACGGGCGGCGGCTGCCGCCGCGATGCCTCACACCAACTGTTTGCGGACCGCCCAGACAGCCGCTTGGGTCCGGTCGGATACGCCGATCTTCCGCAGGATGTGCTGGACGTGTTCTTTGACGGTCTCGTAGCTGATATGCAGGGCCTGGGCGATCTCCTTGTTCGTCAGCCCGAAGGCGAGTTGGCGAAGCACTTCGCTCTCGCGTTGGGTCAGCGGCACTTCGACATCCGCCGCCAGGCGCGGAGTGGCAAGCGCGCCGGTCACGCGCCGCAATTCATCGCGAGTCCACGCGCTTTCGCCGCTGGCCGCCATCCGGATTGCGTTGAGCAACTGCTCGCGCGTGCAGCCCTTCAGCAAGTAGCCGCTCGCCCCGAGCGCCACGGATCGGGCAATGTAGGTCGGATTGTCGAATGTGGAGAGCATCAGAACCGGCATGTCGGGCTTTTCGAGCTTGATCCGCCCCAAGGCCGTTAAGCCGTCTCCCTTCGGCATGCGGATGTCGAGCAGCACCACGTCCGGGTCGTTCTCCATGGCATACTTGACCGCTTCTTCGCCGGTGCCGACCTCCGCGACGATTTCCACGTCCGTGTCCGCCAGCAAAACCTTCAATCCGCTTCGGACAACTTCGTGGTCGTCAGCGATCAATAACTTTAATTTGTTCATGAGATTCTCCGATCATGCGAATCCTACCGTGACGCCTCTCGCGGACCGCGCGGTGGGAGCCCCGGCAGAGGCCTTGGGCCCGCAAAGGCTCGATCCCGCGACGATCCTCGTTCTGGATTCTCTCCGGAATTGAAAAACAACCTCTTCAATAAGCACGAAAACCGGTGGCTGCGACAAAAAACGATCCGCCAACCGCGGCCAGAGACTGCCCTCCCGGGGAGCCAAACCGTTACCCCGCAGGTGATCGCATTTTGGTCGGACAGACCAAAAAACCTGCCCTGGCATTCCCGTTTCGTTTCCTCAGTCCAGGATAGCTGCACGGCCTGACGGGGGGTGTCATGCATCCCACGATAGGACCCCTCCTAATGGCCATTTGCCTATCCCTATACCCCTATGTTAGCAGAATTTCTCATGGGGGGTAGCCCTCCTGTCACATTTTGGGGATTCCCACTTGGGGGAAGGCCTGGCACGCCATCCGGGTCGGATTGTGTAGAATGGCCCGACTCGGGCCCCGCCTACCGGGCATATCCGTGCGGATGGTTCTTATGCCAGTTCCAGGCCGTGGCGATGATCTGGTCGATCTCGGTGTAACGCGGCCGCCAGCCGAGTTCGGCCTGGAGCTTTGTTGAGTCGGCGTAGAGCTCGGCTGGGTCGCCGCTGCGCCGCGGGCCGTACTCGACGGCGATTTGGCGACCGGTGACACGCTGGGCCGACTGGAGCACCTCGCGGACCGAATAGCCGCGGCCGATCCCCAGGTTGTAAAAGCGGGCTTCGCCCGGCTTGAGGGCCTCCATGGCCATGCCATGGGCCTGGCAGAGGTCCTCGACGTGGATGTAATCGCGGATGCACGTGCCGTCGGGCGTGGGATAGTCCGTGCCGAAAACGGTCAGCTTCTCCCGCTGCCCGAGCGCCACCTGCAAGATCAGCGGGATCAAGTGGGTCTCGGGCCGGTGGTCCTCGCCGAGCGAACCGTCGGCCGCGGCGCCGGCCACGTTGAAATAGCGCAGGGCCGCGAACGCGAATTCGGGGTCGGCGGCCGCCGTGTCCTTCAGAATCCGCTCGACGCACCATTTCGACCAACCGTAGGGGCTGATCGGCTGCTGGGCCATCGTCTCGACGATCGGGACGCGCTCGGGCTCGCCATAGGTCGCGCACGTCGAGCTGAAAACGAACCGCCTCACCCCGGCCGCCCGCATCGCCTTCAGCAAGCTCACCGCGCCGCTTGTGTTGTTGTCGTAGTAATCGAGCGGCCGCTCGACCGATTCACCGACGTACGCCAGGGCGGCGAAGTGCATCACGCACTCGATTGCGTGTTCCTCCAGGACTCGGATGATTTGAGCGGTCTCGCACAGCGGCAGTTCGTAGAAGGCGGCGCGAGCGTCGAGGGCCTCGCGATGGCCGCGATCGAGATTGTCGATCACGACCGTCTTGTGGCCGGCCTCGACCAACAGCTTCACGGCGTGGGACCCGATATAACCTGCCCCGCCGGTCACCAATACGTTCATCAGGCTATTTCCTCAACCGCGAATTTGCTACAATCACCACAATCGCTTTTTTACCCCGACAGAGGGGTGTCAGGAGGCGGCGTCCGTGGACGGTTGCCAATCCTCGCCGCCGGCCGACGGTCTCCAAACGACCCATTGGAGTCCGCGCGTGCGAGTCTGTCAATCAAACCATGCCCAAAGAGAGCCAGTCGGATGACCCGGATCGTCGCCATCATGGGCACTTACCGCTGCAACGGCATCATCGAGCAGACGGTCGACGCGATTCTCCAAGCCGCTCGCGAGGAAGGGGCCGAGGTTGAAAAGATCGATTTGAAAGAGAAGTCGATCGAATTCTGCACAAACTGCCGCAAGTGCGCCGGCCCCAAGGCGCCCGAGATGCGCCGAACGGACTGCATCTTCGACGACGAGATGGCCGCGATTTGCGATGCGCTCGACCGCGCCGACGGCATCGTTCTGGCGGCCCCAGTGAATTTCTTTACCGTCACGGCCCTGATGAAGCGATTTATCGAACGGCTTCTGGTGTATGTCTATTGGCCGTGGGGGAAGAGCTCGCTGCCGAAGCCCCGGGTCAAAAAATGCGATAAGAAAGCGGTCATCATGACCGCCAGCGCCTGCCCGGCTGTGCTCGGGCGCTGGCTGCTGCCCAATCCGACGGGCATGATGAAGAGCGCCGCCCGGCTGCTCGGGGCCAAGGTCGTGCGCAAGCTCTATTTCGGCATGGTCTGCGGAGAAGAGAAGCAGCGGCTCACACCTTCCCAGGTCAAGAAGGCCCAGGCCGCCGGACGGTTGCTTGCTCGCACCGCCCCACCCCGTTAGCCACATCGGCTTGCCCTCGCGCAAAATCCCGCCGGCTTGTCCGGCGGATCGTTCGACAAATCCCGCCGGCTTGCCCGGCGGATCGTTCGGTTTCCGACTACCTCAGCGGCAATCGCCGACCCAAAATCCCGCCGGCTTGTCCGGCGGATCGTTCGACAAATCCCGCCGGCTTGCCCGGCGGATCGTTCGGTTTCCGACTACCTCAGCGGCTGGCGCCGACCCAAAATCCCGCCGGCTTGCCCGGCGGATCGTTCGGTTTCCAAC
>JAMOAF010001091.1 GCA_023621895.1 Planctomycetota bacterium | reverse complement strand
GGTGGGTGGGTGGTGGGTGGTGGTTGGTGTGGAGAGAACGGCGGCCAACCCAGTCGCTACGCCGAAGGGGCTGAACAGCGAAAGTCAACGGCGTCGCCATCTGACACACCGGGCGTTCCCAAGTACGGAGCTTGGGAACGAGGTGGCAGGGCGAACGAGGTGCGGTATGTGATGCGTCGGGCGTTCCCAAGTACGGAGCTTGGGAACGAGGGGGGCCGAGGCGAACGGGGGCGGGGCGGGCAAATTGTGCGGGGGGATGGGCCGCTATCCGGGTTTTCCCGACTTGGCATTTGTGCGCAACCCGGCGGCAACGGTCCAGTGCGCGGCAATCTCTTCCGGCGCAAGCGGCCGATCATAGAGGGCCACCTGGCAGAGTTTGCCCTCGAAGTTGTAGAGCTTGTCGCTGCGGCCGCCGATGAACACGCCCGCGCCGCCGGCGGGAGAGCCCGGCGAGGCGTCGCCGCTGAATTCGGGCGTGGTGCGGCCGTCCAGGTAGGCGGCCACCCGTGAACCGTCGCGGACCAGGACCACGTGGCGCCAGGTCTTCGGCTCGATCACCGTCGTGCCGACGATCAGCTCTTCGCGCTGGTCGCCATTGTAGAAGAAGAGCTTTCCGGCCAGCGACCCGCCGTGGTGGTTGCCGCCGATTCCCAGATGATCGCCCGGGGCGCCCTTGACTCCGTCCGGACCGCGCGAGAAGAGATAGCCGGTGACGGCTCGGGCGTCGCTGGGCAGGCAGTTGTAGAACCAGATTTCGACGGACCAGGCGTCGCCGAGGTTGACCGCGGGCGCAACGAGGCGCGTGCCGGCGAAGTGGGCTGCCCGGATCGGGCCGTCGGGCCGGGAGAGGCCGGCCAGGTCGGGGCCCTCGAGAAAGAACGCCACTCCGGTTTCATATTCGCCGTGATTGCCGCGCGGAGACCGGTCTTCCGCCGTGGCGCCGCCGATCGTGTCGAGCGGCCAGTATGCGGCCGGCTTATGCTCCAGAACCAGATCGGCATAAGGACCGCTTGTCCGGGGCATCGCACGACGCGGGCGCTTGGCAAGCTGTTCCATCAGCGCGAGCAAGGCTTCGACAATCTTCGGCTCGGCGGTCGTCTCCAGGCCGGCGCTCCGAGCGGGCCAGGTGTTGTAGCCGCCGAAGGGGAACAGCTCCGGCGGCGGAATATAGCCTTCCCCCCCGCCGGCCAGTTCGATATTCATGGTTTGACCGAAAGGCGACTGGCCCTTGAGCTTCAACCCGGTGATCGCGTAGACCTCGCAGGGAATCGCCGCGATCGTCAGATCGCCGATTCCGAAGGCCTGCAACCGCACGTCTCGCTCGGGCTCGGCGACCAGGTACATTTGCTCGCGGGCGTAGACCTCGGGGCGGCTGGCCGGCCTCCGATCGCCCATCGCCTCGACCAGGCCGCGAGCCCATGCCAGGCGCTCTTCGCCGGGCAGGCGGCGGCGGAGCCTGAGCGTTGTCGCGGCGCTGGCCAGGGGGACCCAATCGCGATGCTCCACCCGGCCGCAAGCCTCCAGCGCGCGGGCGGCCACCCGGCGGGCATACGTCTCCAGATCGATCGCCTTGCGCTCGCTGGAATAGTCCATCCAGTGCTGGTCGCCGCTGGTGCCATGCGACATCATGGCAACGCACGGTTTCCCAGACCCTTGCTTGGAAAGCGTCTCGCTGACGATCGCCGAGAACCGGCCGTAGTAGTCGGCCGAGACCGGCGCGGCGCCGAAGTAGTGCATCGAGTAATTGGCCAATAGCGCCAGCGGCGTGCCGTCGGTCCGCACGATCGAAAGCACGGTCAACTCGGGGTCTTCCGGGCCGCAGGGGCCGAGGTAGTCGGGGTTCTGGTAGCCCGGATGCATCATCGCCCGGACCGTATTCTGGCCGAAGGGATCCTCGCCGATCCGGTCGGGGCGTCGAATCCAGACGCGGCAGTTCGTGTCCTCGCTGTCGATGACCGAGGCCCAGCCGACGCGAGCCGGCTCGGTCGCCGCGGCGGCCTTCTCGACACACTCCACGAGTTTGCCGGGGAGGAAAGCGGCATACGCCTCGTCGACCCCCGTGCCCAGGGCGCCCACCACCGAGGGAGCACTGTGGCTATGGGTGGCCGAGATGACGATATTCTTCTCCGGGATTCCCGTCGACGCGGCCGCCTTGGCCTTGGCCTCATCGAGCATTTCGCGGGGCATCATCAGGTTGTCCGCCACGACCAGCGCCAGCCGGGTGCGGCCATCGTCGAGCACGATGCCGCGGGCGAAGAGCCGGTCCCGTAGTTCCCCGCTCCTCCCCTCGAGGAATCCCCCGCTGACGATCACGGGCAAGCCGGGGGGAGAAATGTCAACCTCCGCGGCGCCGGCACGGAAAATCGGCTGCTGTTGCCCTTTTTCGGACTGCTGTTCTCTGGCGAGGGCAAGCGGACCGCAGAGCGCCGTTGCGGAGGCCAAGGTGCTTGTGCGCAGGAATTCGCGTCGCGTGGTCGGTTGGTTCATGACTGGTGATCCAAAGCGAGAAAGGAGGGCGTTCGGTGGAGTTGATCCACGTGGTCGTCAGGACGCCGGTGATTTTCACGCGTCGCGCACCGCCCGTCAAGCAATTCCCGCGCTTTGCCGGGGATGCGACAACTCGGCCGGCACGGCTCGCCCGGCATGGCCCGCATCGCCCCCCTACGGGCCGGCGCCGGAGGCTCCGTCTTCTTTTGCCGGGGCGACGAATACGCGGCGGCCGCTGATCCGCACGATCTCGACGCGGCAGCCGCGGTCGATGAACTCGCCGTCGGTCATGACATCGAGCATGCGGTGGCCGAACCGCGCGCGGCCGGCGGGGCGGAGCGCTGAATCGGCCACGCCCAGATCGCCCAGCGCCGGTTCATCGGCCGCTTTGCCCTCCGGCTGTTCGGCATGCGCCGCCGGCGGCTGGAGCATCAGCCGGTTGAGAATCGGCATCGAACCGAAATAGCGGCTCATCACGGTCGCTAGAACAAAGAAGATCAGCATCGAGGCCGTGAGCACCGAGAGGGTCGTCAGCAGCGTTGCCAGTTGCTCGCCGGTGTGCGGAATCACGAAATCCTGGCTGGCCAGGATCAGGCTTGCTCCGAGCAGTAGCATGCCCGACAGACCGGCGATTCCGAAGCCCGGCAGGACGAACAATTCCAGGGCCAGAAATCCGAGGCCGGCGAGAAACAGAACGATCTCCAGCCAGTCGGCCGTGCCGCCGAGAAACCGGCTCCAGAAGAACAGGGCGAAGCACAGGCCGGCGATCAGGATGCCCATCCCCAACCCCGGCGAGCTCATCTCGAAGTAGAGGGCCACCAGGCCGATGATGAACAGCAGGCCCGTGACGACCGGCCAGTTCAAGACCAGCACGACGGTGTCGACCGCCGTCCACTGGAGCACTCTCGGCTGACCGGCCACGCCGAGCTGTTTGCACAGCTCTTCCCGGCTTTCCGCGTTCCCGTCGGCCAGTCCCAGTTCAACCGCCCGGGCGCCGTTGACTTCCAGAAAGTTTTTCCCCAGCGATTCCTCGACCGGTTTGCCCTTTTCCCAATCGTCTCCATCTTCGGCCGCGGCGAGCTCTTTTTCCGACATGTAGGTTTCCGCGCCGGTCCGCTTGTTGCGGACCTTGAACACGTCGAGGTCTTTCTCGACCATTGCCTCGGCCAATGCCGCCGGGCGGCCGTGCGCGGCGGCCAGGTCGCGGATCGTGCGGACCACGTGGGTCCGCTCCTTCTCCGGCACGTAGCGGAAGGCGTTTTCTCCGTCGGACTGGATCACCCCCGCGTCGCCGATCGCCGCGGCCCCGCCCATGAAGATCCGATCACAGCCGAGAGCGGCGAAGGCCGCCCCGCTGAGCGCCCCGTGCGCGCCCGCGCCGGGGATATAGGCCACGGTCTCGGCCCAATCGACATCGCCGAGCATCTGGGCGATCCGCATGCTGGAGAACAACTCTCCGCCCGGACTGTCGATCTCGATGATCACCAACTCGGCGCCGTCGCTGCGGGCCGTCTCCAGCTTGCGCTCCAGATACGAAGGCGTAAACGGCGTGATCATCCCCTCCAAACGGACGATCGCGGCGCGTTTGCCGACGGCGAGCGCCTCTGCGGCGGCTGCCACCGGACCGCACAAATCGGCACTGACCGCCGCAAGCCACAAGACAACCAGGCCCTTGAACAGGCTTCGCGGCGCCGATCTTGGAAAGAGCCAGAGTCGCCCCATCGACTGTTCATCCATCCGTAATGCAGAAAGCCTTTCTCCCCACTTAATCGTAGTCCCCGACAGGGGGGGCTGTCAATCACTCAACATTCCTCGTCGTGGGCAGGCGGCGGAAAATGGGCCACCAGTTTTCAGCAACCGGCCATCAACGGAAGACCGGCGGCGCCGGCGGGTACTCTGGGCTGGCGAGCTCGCGGCCGTCACTTGGGGTCGGCAAACAGCGCGGCGGCGTTGCGCCAGCGGATCTGCTCTTTGACATCTTGGGGCGCTTCGAGAACCTCCAGTTTCAGCAGCGCCGGGTCGGGGTAGGTGAACGGCATGCCGGAGCCGAACACCAAGCGGTCTGGGCCGAGTGCGGCCAGGAGCTGCCCGATCTCGTTTCCCAACACCGCGCTGGCGCGGGAGATTTCGATCACGTAGTTGGTCGGCAGTTCGCCCGCTCGGCCCAGCGGCGTGCCGTTCAAGCCGGCGGCATTGAGGAGAATGAACCGCCCCTTGGGGTGTTTCTTTACCAGATCGACAACCTCCGCGGGAGGGATGTCCGGAACATCCACGAGCCAGCTCCGCTGCCGGTAGTCTTCCACGCGGAACGGGATCGAGACGGGCAACTTGCGTTCGACGGCCGCGGAAATCAGTTCCTCGGCGCACGGGTCGGCCAGGGCGTAGTTGT
>JAMOAF010000816.1 GCA_023621895.1 Planctomycetota bacterium | reverse complement strand
GTCTGCGTACCAGCAGAGAAGGAGATACGTGCTCCGATAGAAGGTGGCCACGCAAGTGATCCCCGATTGCCCGCATCTACTGCTGGAAATGACGACAAATCCTGTGATCACGAGCGGCAGCGCCTTGCGCCTGTTTACAGCATAGCCGCTTGTTTTCACGATCCGAGAATCCCAGAGGTTATCTGAAATGTCTCGACAATCGACCCAGCGGGTCCTCTCCCCAAGCGAGGATCAACGGCGACTCTTGCCGCAACAGAATTTGTACTTCTTGCCGCTATTACACGGACAGGGTGCGTAGCGACCGGGCACAGCGTCCGGTTTGGCGGGCGCCGCCGCTGTCGGCTGCTCCCGCAGCAACGGGCCACTCGGCGAAGGGCCGCTTGGTGAGAAGATGCTCGAACCGTGCCTGTGCATCAGCGGGAACATCTTCTCGTGCCGCCGAATCATCGGAATGACGAGGGAACGTCGAAAGTCGTCGAATTCCTCGTCATTCATCTCAAGGCTTTGCTTTATCTCGCTGAGCGCCTTTTCCCGGCTGCCTTCGGGCATGATCGCGAGGTTGAAGCAGAACTGGCTGATCGTAAATGCCTTCTTCACTTGTCCCTCAGACCCATCGGTCTGATCGAGCAGTGGCTGTGCGTAGGCCACAAATCCTTCTGCAATGGCGCCCATGTCCAGGTCCCTCCGTGTGGTTACACCGAACGATTGTTGATTCGCGGCAACGCGAAGGCCCGTCCGTGGCACAGCGAGATTCCAGCGGGCCGCGCTACCTAGCATGATTCTACCGCGGCAATTCTGTAAAGGGAACTGCAATCGGCTCCCTTTTTAGTATGCGGAGAACACAAGCCCGGCATTGACGCGGAACTGCCGCAGCCTGCCCCCGGTTTCGGCGTTCCAGAGGGCGTCGGCGCAGACAATCCGCCGCCCGTCGGGGCTGAACGCCGCGTGATTGCTCCGGCCGCGCTGCGCGCCGGCGTGCTCCAGCCGAAAGAGCCGGCGGAAAGGCGGCCGCGTCTCGTGGACTTCGGTGTGCTCCTTGAAACCGAGCAACAAGCGGTCCCCGCGGGGACTGAACACCGCGCGGTAGGAACTGTTGCCTTCGATCGGATAGTCCTGAAGCGACTTGCCCGCGGGAATGTCGAACAGGATCGCTTGCCGCTGGGCCGTCAACAGGGCCAGGCGACCATCGGCGGTGATGGCCTCCGCACCCGTGGCCGGCAAATCGTCGAACGTGCCGCGGCGGCGGCCGGAGGCCGTCTCGTACAGCCCGCGGCTCTTCTCCCAGGCCTTGCGGAGAAAATGCCTGCCATCGGCGGAGAACAGGAAGGGCTCGGAGAGTTCGTCGTCTTCTTCCATCTCGTAAAGCAGCGCCGAGCGGCCGATGTCCCAGAACACCGCCTCGCTGCTGTATTCCGTGTAGGGCATGATCGAATCGCGGGTGATCAGTCGCGACCCGTCGGGCGTGAAGAACGAAGGTCCATGGCCACGAAGCGTGCCGCGAGCGACGAGCGGGCGGCCGTCGTCGCGGAACATGCGGAGCAGCAACAGCAGCTTGAGATCGGCCAGGGCGTGCTCCGGCGTCAACCTGCCGGATTTCCCCAGTTCCTCAGGCAACGCCTGACGCGCCTTCTCCAACTCGCCGGCCGTATACGGGGGCGGCTGATCCGGATCCCAGACCCGGCGGCCGGTCCGGGTGTCCCAAATCTCCAGCGGCGGCTTGGTCCATTCGGCTGGTTCTCCGATGATCCTGCTTCCGCTGCCGATCAGGTAACGGCCATCGTCGCTGAAGCAAATCCAAGGGAAGTCCGTCTTGGGGCGGACCGGGAAGACATGGATGCGTTTACCCGTCTCGGTTTCCTCGAGGCTCAGCCGCGGCTCGGAAAGGGTACCACGGGCCGCGACCAGCGATTTTCCGTCGGGACTGATGTCCAGGACGCGGGCCATCGGGTGCGGATCGTAGCCCCCGCCGTTGCGACATTCCCCGTTGCGGCGGACGATGCGGACGAAAGCCCCGTCCTCGGCCGCCCAAAGCACGGCCAGTCCCCACGGGCCGCACGAAAGCAGATACTTCCCATCGGCGGAGAACAGGTAGCGGTCAAAGAGCCCTTCTTCCGCTTCGCGCTGGCCGGTTGGACCGACTTGCACCGCCGGGAACCGGATTTCGGCCGGCCAGGGGACGGCTTCCGCCTTGTCGAACACCTGGAACTCCGACAGCCCCATCCCTTTTTCTTCCAGCGGCGTGCAGGAGAAGCGGACGAAGCGGGCGGCGAGCGGCTTTGGAAAGACCAACGGAAAGCAGTACGCCAGCCGCCCACCGGCGGGCAGCTCGGTCAGCCGCGGGTGGTCGTCGTGCTCCCAGGGTTCGTAGTCGCCCGGCGGTTTCCAGAGGTCGTCGTGGCGAATCACCCCGGCCGGCTCCCACCCTTGGCCATCGGGAGAAACGGCCACTTCGACCGTTTTTGGATGGCAGTAGCGGGCGTTGGGCTGATGGGCGCCGGCGCGGACGCCGGCCACCGTGTGTGGACTGCCCAAGTCGATCACGAACCGGACAGGCTCTCCCGCGTCCCAAAACGCCGTGGCCGGCTGGACCACGTTCGTCGTCGTGGATTCCGTCGGAGCAATCACCAGGCCGTTGGTCAGTTCGCGGCCGCCGCTGTCGGAGTTCTTCGACGCATCGCTCGACGGGCGGCTCGCCGTGTACGGCTTGCCCTGGGCCACGTTCTTGCCCCAGCGGTAAGCGACCTTCGGATACTCGCATCCCGGGCCTTCGTCGAGCCCATCGGAATAGCCGGGACTGGTCAGAACGTAGCCCGGAGCGCTCACCTGGACCGCATGCATCGTCGGGTCCCTCTTTCCGATCACGTTGATCCGGTAGCGGTGCGGCAGGCTGGTCACCAGTTCGGAGTGCGATCTTGTCTTGTCGCCGCCGTCACGGTGCTCGGTCCAACTGAACGTTACGTGAAGCGGCTTGAACGCTTCGCTCCGCGGCTTGCGGTGGATGCGGATCAACAGGTCCTGGATTCCCGCCATGTTGTAGGTCGCTGCCCCGGAGGGCGAGAAGAACACCGCGCGGAAGAACGCCTGGCGAGCGCCGGCGGGCACTTCCTTTCCCGCGAATCTCCGCTCCGTGCGGCGATCGAGCGGAAAATCGGACTTCGTGTGCCGGTAGAACGGCTCAAAATGCTCGCCGTCCCAAGAGTGCTCCAGCGAAACCCAGTGCCGGTCGGTGCGAACCGTGCTGACGGCCACGTACGAGACATCGAGGATGTCGGTCGGCGAGACGAGCCGCCAGGTGGCCGAGCACTCCCTGTTGTTCACCGCCGAGCCGAGCGTGGCCTTGTACATGCCGTCGGGCAGCTCGTCGCTGAACACGTCCTCTTCGGCGAAAACCGTTTCCTTGTACAATCCGGCGTGCAGGAACGGCCAGAGTTCCAGCGTTTCCGCCTGCTCGCCGGCGTGGAGAACGATTTCGTTGCTGCCCAGGGTCAGGGCGGGCAACGTTCGTTTGTTCACAAGCGTCGTGGTGAACACGCGGAACGTATCGAGGCCGACAGGTTCCTCCGCCCGAGCGAGCTCGATCTTGATCAGGCAGAAAGGCGTGCCGGCGACCTGCTCGCGGAGCTTGAGTCGAACCTCCTGCCGCCCGGACTTTTCGCTCCGCCAGACCTCCTGCCAGCCGATCCCCGCATTGCGGGAAACGAGAATCCGGACCGCGCCGGGCGACCGGCCACAGAGGATGTCCGCTGCAAGCGACATCGAGGTGATCACGTTGGCGGCGGAGACTTGAAAGACCGCGTAACCGGCTCGCAGGCCGTCGGCCAGACGCAGTTTGGGGCTGGTTTTGGAGAAAACGACCGGCGGCGAATCGGGGGACTCGGCGGACGCGGCGCCGGGCTGCCCTCCGCTGTCGAACAGCAGCTCCTGGCATGCCGGATCGGAAAGGTCGGGCTGGAACATCCAACTGCCGTTGGACCGGACATTGCAGAGGCCCTGCTGGCCGTCGGGATCGAGCCCATTGGGCAGCGGTCGGAAGTAGTCCGGGTTTTTCTTCTTCGGGTCGAGGTGCCCACCGTCCAGAGGCGTCCAGAATCGAGCGTAGCACTCGGATGGGCGGATGTTCAGCACATAGCGATGGCCGTACCGCGCGTTTTGACAGTGCCGATCGATCGAAAAGCCGTCGGTGTACGAGGACGCGCCGGCCAGCAGCGTGCGGTTCAGCTCCACCGGGTTGTCGCTCGCCAAGCGCCAGCCTGTCGGACCGAGATGCGAAGCACATTGGGGCGCCGGATGATAGAGGTAGTAGTGCCCCGGCTCGTCCTTGCCGCCGGAGAGCTCGCAGCCGTGAGCCTCCTTGATCTCCTCGCAACTGGCCACCTGGCCGGCGTGATTGTAGCAGAAGACGCTCATCGACGAGTCGAACATGTGCCACGACCGCCCGCCGTCCCACGACACCTCGCTCACCGTGTGGTCGCCCAACTGGACGTAGCGCGCCTGGTAGCCGAGCTCCAGCCAGGAGCCGATATTCAGCGCCGAGATGATCCCGCAGTTCAAAGCCCCGTAGGAGTTGTAGTTGAGAATCGGATCGGCGATATAACGGGTTCCTTCCCGGGAGCAACTCAACTGCCGCCGGCTGCGCCGCCCCCAGCGCCAGACCGCGATCGCCTTCTCTTCGGGCTCATCCCAGGCCCCGGTAGAGGACTCGACGAAGGACTTCATGTCCGTGTAGTCGGGCTGGTTGTCGGTGACCAGGTGCAGGTTGTAGACCTGGGCCTGAGCCGGCGCGCCCGCGAGGACGACGGCCGACAGCAGAGCCAATCGGCGAGAAACGTTCATGGCGATTATTCGGACCTGACTATTGCGGGCCGCGTTCTTGGAGACAGC
>JAMOAF010000194.1 GCA_023621895.1 Planctomycetota bacterium | reverse complement strand
GGCACTCCAAGCCGCACCGAAAGGGGGGGGCGACAAGCGTCAAAGCGCAGATCGTGACCCGCGCGGGCGAGTAAACGATGTGAAGTCTGTCGAGTGCGAGTCTTGGTTGCAGAGTAACTAACATGACAATGGATTGTACAGGAACCTTCCTGATTGTCAAATAGATGCTGGCTTTGCGTCGCCTCGACCCGAGGCGTGGATTGAAACATGTTTGTTACTCTGCTCGCGTAAGTCGTTTTTCCCAAAGGGCTTAGTAGGCCATTTGGGAGTTCCCTCAGGCCAGCCAGGAGTCTTGGCATTTTCCACTAAGCCCCGTCAGTTTGTCGTACTCCAGCCCGGAAAGCGCGAAAAACCATTCCGCTTCCGCGTTGTCGATTTCACGGCGCCGGCTGAACTGCACGGGCGCCAGATGGTTCCAGATGGCGGCCTCCCGCTTCGGGCGACAGAGGCTTACGCAATGCGCCGTCGCCTCACCGCGCCAGCGTCGAATGAGCTCGGGAGTCATGCGGCGCGCCTCGGCCAACTCCGCGTGCAGCCGATTGAAGGCCGGCTGATCGTAGGGCACGACTACCGAAATACTGTCCTCCTTGATCAGCCGGTATAGATTGGCCGTCGTTTCGAAGTCGCCGGCCTCGATCGCGGCGAGCAGTTCCGCCTCGTCGGCACATTGGCCGGTGGAACGCCCGGTGAGTGTGTAGAGGTGCCGATAATAGGCGCGAAGAGCGGCCGGATCATTGATCACCTCGCGACGATCGAGCGAGCCGCCTTCAGCAGCCAGCCGGTTGAGGAAGATTTCCGTGGCGTCGGCTGCCTCTCGATAGCCGGGCGGATAGATGCCGCGCTCGTCCTCCGGCTTGAAGACGACTACCTCTCCGGTCTCGCCTGCCCCGTGCCGGTTGCAACGCCCCGCCGCCTGCGAGATGGCCTCCAGAGGCGCCATGGCTCGGTAGACGACGGGAAAATCAAGATCGACCCCGGCCTCGACGCACTGCGTGGCCACGAGTCGCACGCATTTGCCATGCTTCAGCCGCGAGCCAACTTTACGCAGCACTTTCGCGCGATGGACGGGGCACATGTTCGTGGAAAGATGCAGCACGCCGCCGATGCACTGGTCGCGAAGAGCCTCGGCGAGTGCCACCGCATGGCGCTTGAGGTTGACGATGCAGAGCACGCGTTGGCGCTCCGCAAGCTCGACGGCCAATTCATCCAGGTTCACTTCGGTGTCATGGCGCCACGACACGCGGACCCGCGCGGCGGCGCGAGCGTACGTCGCGGCAGAATCCGAGACAATTTCCCGGGGACGCCAGCCGCCCGAAGCCAGCGGGCGGACACGCTCATCGAGGGAGTCGAAGGCCGGCTGCGTCGCCGTCGCAAACACGATCGTGGTTCCGTAAGGCCCCTCCGGCTCCGCCAGTCGCGAGAGCGTGGCCAAGGTGGCCAGGGCCAGCTTATGGGGGATCGTCTGCACTTCGTCGAAGAGGATCACGCTCTTGGCGAGGCGGTGGAGCTTGCGACAGCGCGAGGACCGCGCCGCCATGAGGGATTCGAGGAACTGGACGCTCGTCGTCAGGATGACCGGCGCGTCCCAGTTTACGGCGAGCAATCGCGGCATGGGATCCCGGTCATCGTCTTCCCCCCGCGTCTGCGCCTTCCGCCCTGCCAGGCTGTGGTGCTCGACGACGGTGTGCGGTGGAAAACCGTTCGCCTGAGAGAAGACGCTCCGGTAGACCTCCGCCGTCTGCTCGATAATGTTCAGAAATGGCATCACCAGCACGATTCTGCGGAGCCCATGGGCCCTGGCGTGATGTAGGGCAAACGCCAGAAGAGCCAATGTCTTTGCAGCGCCCGTCGGCGCGGAAAGCGTGAACAGGCCGGTTCGGCTGGCTGCCGCGGCGATGCAATCTGCGAGCAGCCGATCGCGGACGCCGCTCATTGGCGAACCGGCATGCTTCTGGCGAGCCGCCGCCACAACCTCCGCCAACCCGTCGATTGCCTGATCCAGGTCGAGTTCCGGACCGGCCGGCCGGGGTCGCCGCGGCTCCGCGGCATCGCCCGCAAAGTGAGCCTCTGTCTCCAGGAAGTCCGCGTCGACCAGTGCAGAGAACAGCATCCGCACATCGAGCATGTCGGCCACGAGGTTCCCCGCCGGCGCAATTCCGTTGGTCACCTTTGGTAGTTCCAGGCCGTCAGCCAGGAAGCGTTGATGGAGGATCGCACGATTCGATTCCGTGACTATTCTTGATCCCGGCTCGAACTTCCGACCCAGTTCGCTACAGAGAGTTCTTGCCTCGAATGGCAAGTCCTCCAGGCCAGCGTGGTGTGCGGCAACCGCAAGTGCTGGCAGGATGCCCAAGTCGCGATAGCTTGCCGCCAGAACCGCCGCACCTGCCGCCCAGTGATCGCGGCTTGGTTCCCCGGGATCTCGCAAGCGGAGTTGAAACTGGTCGGCGTATTTCCCGAGATCGTGCAACATGCCGGCGGCGTACGCCTGTTCCGCCGCGCCGAACGGCGTTGCGAATCCCGCGGCCCGACGGGCTACCGCGCCGAGATGGTCACATAACAACTCCGGTGCCCCCTCGCCGTCGCCATTCGCGCTATGCCCGTAGTAGACGGCCTGAGACTTGCCCTGCTCGGCGCTGCGCATCGCTCTGATCCTCGACTTTTTCGCCTCTCCATTGCCGCCGCAGTCGCCCGGCCTTAGCCAGCTTCGCTTCCTGCGCCGGTTGCCGTATAGGACGCCAACGGGCCTTCAAATTCTCCGCACGTCTCCGCAGGCCGCGAACAGTTTCAGCCGATTGTGCGAGTATAGCTTACATCGCACCACGTACAAGCAGTGACAGCATTATGATTGAGTCAAGGAACCGTAGCAACATGCCAGGCGCCACATACGGCGAATACAGACTGATGACTGTCACATAATGAACGACGACTGGCTATCTGCGGCATGTTTCCGGGCAGACTCCGCCGGCTGTACGCCCTGTAGCTGCGCCTGCCCGAGAGCGAGTTCGAGTCCCGTAGAGATTCGGCTGAAAGGGCGACGGTCAACTCAGTCTAGCAATCATTTTGGCCAGATCCTGTCCATCCCCTCAATAGAGGGTTGAAAACCGGCGCTGCCGAGACGGAAAGGCGTGGAGGATGGGGCCGAAGCGTGGAATGTCGAAATGGCGGACAGCAGCGAAGGTGAAGAGTCGCTGGCCGTTGTACATTGGCCACGGAACATCGGGCTTTTGTGACGGCCCCTGACCGGCTGGAGCGCGAACAGGGCCAGGCTCGCGGTAAAGATCGGTTGGCTCTCGGTAGCCGGATGGGTTACGATAGATTGAGAAGCTGGGCAAACAACCTAGTTCTACAGCGCCCGCAAAGCGGGGGGTGTTCGTGTTTGACGGTTTGAGTGAAGGTGGTATAATTCTGCTGCCGATAGTGAAGATCGTGTAGACGAGGGATTGCATGGTTCTGTTGTGCCGCATCGCGATTGCCGCGCTCTTGATGATCCACCTGACGGTGGGCTGTTGCGGCCACCATGCGCACGCATGTGACAGTCAGGGACAAGCATCGCCGGCCCAGGAATCTGCCACGTCTGCTGGGCAATGCCAGGATGGGCGTGGTGAGCACGCAGACCACGCACATCATGGGCCGCAGGATTGCCAAGGGGCCAAATGCTCCGTGGTTTCGTCCGGTCGCACGGTCATTGACTCGCTGGCCTCGCCTTCTCAGGCGTCTTTCGCACTGCTGCTGGCTGACCCGCTTTCTCCGGCTAGCGCCGCGTCGGAGCAGCGCTTCCCAACGGGCCGGCTTCTGCTGCCGGTCCGCCTCCACCTGGCCAATCAAGTCCTGCTGATTTGATTGATTGCTCCCGTTGAATCCGGCCGGGCATGACGCTGCGCGTTTGCGCAGCGCTGGCGCGAGGACCATTCGCCGGCGCCTGCGGGGAGATCGAAGCTGCCCGCCCCGAGGAGCTCCAGGCGAGAGAGGACGAGGCGATTTCTGCAGCACATCTTGCCACGCTGCACAACTGCCGCGTGGAGGAAAGGATTACCGATGAAACCCGAATTCCTTCGACGATTGTTGCCGCGGAAACGGCGATGGTGCCTTGTGCCGGCCTTGTTGCTGGTCGCCGTGGGGCTGGCGACTGCCGGCGCGTGGTTCCCGGGACTCCGGCAACTGGTGGCCGCCACGCTCAACGGCGTCAAGCCGGCTCAAACGGCGGACGATGGTCGCGACCACGCAGAAGAGGCCGCCGGCGCCCACAACCACGGCGAGGCCGGGCACAGCCACGCGGGAGAAGAACCCGGTGCGCACGCCGGTGAAGCGGATGGCCGCGGCCACGCGAGCGAAACCGGCGGCGAAGCGGGCTACGACCACGTACATGACGAAGCCTCGGCCATCAAGTTGAGCCAGCAGGCCCAAGGGAACATCGGCCTGCGCACCACAAAGGTTGAACTGAAGCCCTTCGAGCGAACAATCACGGTGCCAGGCATGATTGTCGAGCGTCCCGGCTGGTCCACAATCGAGATTACCGCGCCGATGACGGGCATTGTCACGCGGATTTACCCGATCCAGGGCGAGGCCATCGAGCCGGGGCAGTCGCTTTTCGAGGTCCGCTTGACGCACGAAGACCTCCTCCAGTCGCAAACCGAGTTCCTGCGTACCGTGGAGGAACTCGACGTGATCGGCCGCGAGGTGGCCCGCCTGGAAAAGGTGTCGGCCGATGGAGTGATTGCCGGCAAGGCGCTGCTGGAGCGGAAGTATGAACAGCAGAAACAGGAGGCCGCGCTTCGCGCGCAGCGCCAGGCGCTCCTGCTGCACGGCTTGTCCAAGGACCAGGTGGACAACATCGCTTCCACGCGGACGTTGCTGCAAAGCCTGACGATCCGCGCCCCC
>JAMOAF010000351.1 GCA_023621895.1 Planctomycetota bacterium | reverse complement strand
GCTGCCGAGTTGGCCGAAATCGTTCGCCGGGCGATCCCCGCGCCGAAAAGGCCGGAGCGGATCGATCCGGCGACGCGCACGTTTCAGGCCCTGCGGATTGCCGTCAACGATGAACTCAAGTCGCTGGAAATCGCGCTTCGCAGGATTCCCGACTGTTTGGCTGCCGGCGCGCGGTTGGGCGTGATCAGTTTTCACTCGCTCGAAGATCGGCGCGTCAAAGAGGCGTTTCGCGGCGACGCGCGGCTGGTTGCCTTGACAAAAAAACCCATTTGCCCGAGTGAACAGCAGTCCGCGGCGAATCCCCGCAGCCGCAGCGCGAAGCTGCGCGTCGCGGAGCGGCGGTGAGAGGCGGGTGGAAGGCGGCAGGTCACAACAAGCAGGGCGGTAGCCCGCCCCTTTCGACATTTGACATTCTTTCGACATTTGACTTTCGACATTCGACATTCTCTCATCGGGCATTCACCCGTAACCTACGCAAGAATCCGACTCGGTTGGGGCTCGACACACTGCTCGGCAAGGAGGCTGAGACATGACGAAAAAGAAGAATTCGGAAGCGACGCTTGAACCCTTTGCCGCCCCACTGCCGGGCGATCCCGAAACGGCAAATCGGCCGGCGAGAGGGCGCGAGGTCAAGATCGGCCTGGCCGTGCTCGCCCTGATGCTCGCCGCCGTGGGGTACGTTGTGGCGACACAGGTATTCTCCACCGACCAGGCCGCCGAGGCCGTCGCGGAAGATGGCTTGGGGGCGGAGGAGGACAGTGGCAATGTCTTCGCCAGTCTGTCCACCGATCACATTCCGGCGGTCGTTCGCCCCAAGGCAGAACCACAGGCCAGTCCCCTGCTGTCTGCCCAGTGGAATACCGTGGAGAACGTGACCAAGAAGGTTGGGGAAGCCGCCCCGCCGATTCCGTCGATCCCTCCCATGCCCTCGCCGGCGGCGGCAACGGCATTGGCCGGATGGAATGCCGGCACGGACGGTGAGAACCGCGGCGCGGAACAGGCCGGCGAGTCCGGCACGAATACGTCGCCGTCCGGTGCAGCGGAAGTCGGAAACGGGCTTGCATATTCTCCGCCGGCTGACGTTGATGCCGCCGCGGCGCAGCCGGCGATGGCCTCGTCGGAAGTCCCCGCGCCCGCGACGGTTGAACCGCCTCCGCTACCCGCCAATACGTTCGCTCCAGGCAGCGGTCCGCGGCAGCCCGGCGGCGGATGGCAGAATCCAGAGTCTTCGCCATCGCCCGCTTATGCTGCGTCTGCCGGACCCTTGCCAGCATCGCCGCCGTATGGCGTGCCGATGGCCGAGGTTGCCCCAGTCCAGAGCGTCTCGAACGCAAGCGACGCAATGAGCCCGGATGCCGCTACCCCCCAGCCCACGGTGGCGTCCCAGGGTTCCGCACCCCGCTGGCCGCTCGAGTCTTCCCCGCCCCATGCCTCCCCGTTGGCATCGAAAACGCCGGTCGAGTACGTCGGCCTCTCGGAACAGGACCAGGCCGGGGCCGCACCAGCGCCCCACGCCTGGCAGCAACCGGCGGTGACGGTGGTCGACGGCAAGTACACCGCCAGTCCCAACGACAACTTCTACACGATTGCCAGAAAGGTGTACGGCTCGGGCGCGTATTTCCGCGCGCTGGCACAGCACAACCGCGAGAAGTACCCCTCGGCGGACAGCATCCGCATCGGCGACGTCATCGCCGTGCCGCCGGTCGAGCAACTTGAAGCCAAATACCCCGCCCTTTGCCCGAAACCGGACCACCGCGACGCCGCGAAAAACCGCAGCCTGACCGCGGCCGCTCAGCCGCTTCGCGGAGGGCGAGTTTACGTGGTGCAGGAAGGCGATACGCTGTTTGACATCGCCCGTTACGAACTCGGAAGCCGCGCGCGCGTGGCTGAATTGATCGATATGAATCGCGAGGTCCTTGGCAACCAGATCAACTACCTGACGCCGGGCATGAAATTGCGGCTGCCGGACGAAATCGACCGCTCGCCGGCGGTGACGCAGCGGCCGGCGGAAGGAAGCTTGCGGTAGGGACGGCGAAGACCTTTTGACCGGGAGGCGCGCGTGGATAAGCCGCCGGCAGCAGAGATCAGGATTCTGTCCGGAGGGCAAACGGGCGTGGATCGTGCCGGGCTCGACATGGCGATCGGCCTGGGCCTGGACCACGGGGGATGGTGCCCACGCGGGCGGCTGGCCGAGGACGGGGCGATTCCCGCGCTGTACCAGCTTCGGGAGACCGATTCGCCGCTCTACGCCGTGCGAACCGAGCAGAACGTGATTGACTCGGATGCGACGCTGATCCTCTACCTTGAACCGCTGGAAGGCGGCACGGAACTCACGCGCCGGCTGGCCAGGCGGCACGGCCGACCGTGCCTGCTGATCGACCTCGAGCGGCCGCCGCCGGCCGATACGGTCCGGCAGTGGATTCGCGAGACGGGTGTTCGGGTGCTGAACATCGCCGGCCCCCGCGAAAGCCAGCGAGCGGGCATCTATCGGCTGGCGCGAGAGTATCTCGAACAGGTTTTTTCCGGGGTGGGAAATTGACCGCGACCCTCTCATGCGGAGAGCAAACGCCGGCGCGTCAACCCGCGGCAGGATATTCGCAGTGCTTCGCTGGACGGGGCACATCCAGCCAATCGCGGCAATCGGCCGGGGACTGCCTCGAAGCGTTTTCCGGCTCCCGTCATGGCAGCGCGTCGAGAAACTCGACCAGTTGGCGATAGTAGCCTGGCGGCTGTGGATCGTTGTGATCGCCGCCTTCGACGGTGAAGAACGTCTTGGGCTCGTTGGCGGCCGCGAATAGCCGTTTTCCCATCTCGTAGGGGACGACGCGGTCGGAGTTGCCGTGGCTGGCCAGGAGCGGGCCGTGGTAGCGGCCGATCTTTGCCAGGGAATCGAAGCGGTTGCGGATCAGGCTTCGCATGGGCAGCCAGGAATAGTGGACGGCGGCCATCTCGGGAATTGAGGTGAAGGTGCTTTCGAGGACAAGGCCTCGCGCTCCGTCCGCGGCGGCCAGGTCGACGGCCACGCCGCCACCGAGCGAGCGGCCCATGAGGACGATCCGAGGCTCGGCGATCCCCGCGCGCCGGGCCAACCAGGCACGAGCCGCCCGGCCGTCGCGCAGCAATCCCTGCTCGGTCGGCCGGCCGCCGCTTTTGCCGTAGCCGCGATAGTCGTAGATCATTACGCTCACGCCGGCCAGGCCGTTCAGGGTGCGGAGCATCTCCGCCCGGTCGCTGAGGTTCCCCGCATTCCCGTGGCTGAAAAGCACCACCGCTCGAGGGTTTTCGTGGGGAACGTACCAACCGTGAAGGGGCGTTCCGTCCGAGGCCGTGAACTGGGCGTCTTCGAACTTCAGGCCAGCGGGGTTCCAGTCGCCCTGGGGATAGCGAGACGGAAAGAAAATGAACTGTTCCTCGAAGATCATGCAGAGCACCACGAGCACGAGGCAGAGAATCAGTGGTATGAGCAGGATGGCGACGATTCTCCGCCGCCGCCGGATGGATGTCCAGTCCGGCGTCGCTTTCGGCGGCAGTGCGGGACTCGGCATGGGGCGCCCCTCGTGCTGTCGGTGTCAGGGATGGCGTTACGGGGAACCGTGATGCGTGCGGGGACCGTTGATAACGGGCACGACCTCGCAACTCCGGCAACCGGAGAGGCGAGGTCGTCTCTTGAGGAACGCGTGTCGCGTGTCAGGCAACGGTTATTTCGATTTGAACTGGTAATTCGGGTTGCGGATGTCGAAATCCGCATCCGTAAATCCATTGTTCAGCTTCAGGTTCAGGTAGGTATACTCCTCGGTCAATTGCGGCTTGCCGCCTTCCTCGGCCGGCCAATCGTAGGCCTCGTAGCGAATCGGGAGGTTCAACTCGTCGTCGACATAGATCTGGGCGACGTGGAAGAGGAAATTGCGGCGCGGGACCGGGTGGATGACGCGGAGGCAGGTGCAGAGCCGGTTCTCGATCTTTGCGCCGGGAAAGTACTTGACTTCGCATTCCCCGTATTGAACGTCCTTTTCGCCCACTTCGATCAAGCGGCGGACGAGCGTGACGATGCCGATTTCGGTGATTGGGTAGCGATTGTCGGTCATCGCAATTTGGCCCGTCGGATCGAGCGCGACCGTGCCGAACAGCTTCTGGATTCCTGTCCCATGGGCCTGCATCTTGCCGTCGTTGGCGCCTTCGACGGAGATGACCTCCTGCCCCTTTTTCTTCTCCGGTCCGAGAAAGTACATGTAGACGCTAAACGGCTTGTGGCGAATCTTCACGAACATGTACTCGTGTTCGAGCAGTTTGCCGTCGATCCGTTCGCGTTTGATGAGCGTGGCGGAGTAGTCCTGGATGCGTTCGATTTCGTCGATTCCGTCGTAGGCCCAACGCAGGCAAGGCATCAGGGGATGTTCGTTGGGATCTCGGCTGGCGAGAATCTGCCGCGCTCGATCGCCGATCGGGGGAGTGGCGCGTTCGGCCAACTGGTACTGAGGTTTCTGCTGAGATGCCTGGTCCTGCTGCTGGGAAGGCGTCTGGGCGACGTAGAAAGGACCTCGAGCGCTCGGAGCTGGCTGCCCGTGAGGGACTTGGGCCGCCGCCGCGGAGACGAAGAGGCCGGGCAGCAATAGGACGGCGAAAGCAGGGAATTTGCTGCGACTGTGGAAAGGTGACGGCATCAAAAACACTCCCTTGTCAATCGAATCGGAACGCCGCAAACTGCTTTCATGAGGGCGGGCGGCGTTCGAATCCTCCCTGACGTTTTCTAGTTGGTGATCGGGCCGGTGGGCATGACTGCCAAGCAGAGGCAAATTGTGTACCGAGAACGCAAAAACAGCCCCGCGCCAGGGCATGCCACGACTTTCAACGGGAAAAAGGGTGGCAAGGACCTGCTGGCGGTGTC
>JAMOAF010001107.1 GCA_023621895.1 Planctomycetota bacterium | reverse complement strand
GGAAGTGCCTGGCGCGCACGTAGTCTTCGAGCACCGGCGATTCCGGGCGCAAGAGGCGCGTCGCCAGCGCCATGGCGGCAACGGCTTCAAGCGCCGCGGCGGTGGCAACCGAATCCAGCGCCGCGCCGCCCCAACAGAAAGGGCCATGGCCGGCGACGAGCACCGCGGGCATCGCCCGCGAATCCAAGTCCATGAATCGTTCGATGATCACCTTGCCCGTGTTCCGTTCGTACTCCTGTTCGACCTCCTCGGCGGCCAGCGGCCGGGTGACCGGGACGGGGCCGGCGAAGTGGTCGGCGTGGGTCGTCCCCAGGCAGGGAATCTCCAGCCGCGCCTGGGCGAAGGCGGTGGCCTTCGGGCTGTGGGTGTGGGCCACGCCGCCAATGTGCTCGAAGGATCGGTAGAGGAGCAGATGGGTGGGCGTGTCGGAAGAAGGCCGGAGGCGGCCTTCGACAACGTTGCCGTCCAGATCGACGACAACCATCCGCTCGGGAGTCAAGTCGTCGTAGGCAACGCCGCTCGGCTTGATCGCCACGCGCGTCCGGTCGGAGCTGATGCCGCTGGCGTTGCCCCAGGTCAGGGTGACCAGCCCGCGGCGAACCAGCTCGCGGTTGGCGTGGCAGACTTCGGCCTTGAGCTGCTCAAGCATGCGGATCAGCCTTTCCGCACGCGATCGCGAATCGCGATCAGTCGCTTCATCAAGTGCGATAAATCGCCCTGGGCGCCGGCGATACCGAGGCAGTCGTGGAGTGCGCGATAAAGTTGATAGAGTTCAACGTAGACGGCAGCGGCCGTTTTTCTGGGGCGGTAGACCACCGGTTTCACACCGGTCATTTTTTTCTGGGCCTGCTCGGTCGAACGGTAGGCGCCGCCGGCCACGGCGCCGAAGATCGCGGCCCCCAAGGCGCATGTCTGAGCCGAGCGGCTGATCTTCATCGGCCGGTTGCAGACGTCGGCATAGACCTGCATGATGAAGGGGTTTTTTTCCGCGATGCCACCGCAATTGACCACCTCCTTGACGTCGACGCCGTATTCCTCGAAGCGTTTGATGATCGTCAGCGCGCCGAACGCGGTGGCTTCGACCAGCGCCCGGTACACCTCCGGGGCGGTCGTGTGGAGCGTCTGCCCGACGAGCAGCCCGCTCAGCCGGGGATCGACGAGGACCGTGCGGTTCCCGTTGTTCCAGTCGAGGGCCAGGAGCCCGCTTTGGCCGGGCTGGAGACGCTCGGCGGCGGCGGTCAGATTGGCGTGCGCGTCGCCGGAGCGGGTGTACTCGGCGGGCGTCAAGTAGCGGGCGAACCAGTTGAAGATGTCGCCGACGGCCGACTGTCCGGCTTCCAGACCGTACATGCCGGGGACGATCGAGCCGGGGACGATCCCGCAAAGGCCGGGGATGTCCGGGAGCGGCTTGTCCAGCGGCGCGACCATCATGTCGCAAGTGCTGGTGCCAATGATCTTGACAAGCGTGCCGGGCTTGATGCCGGCGCCGACGGCCCCCATGTGGGCATCGAAGGCGCCGACGGCGACCGGCAGTCCGGCCGGCAGGCCGACCTTTCTGGCCACCTCGGCGGCCAGGCCACCCGCTTTCTGGTCGGAGGCCAGGGCATGGGCTGCGTAGCGCCGGCGGACCTTGATCAAGGCCGGGTCGAGCTTCTTGAGGAAGCTTTCGCTGGGCAGGCCGCCCCACTGCTGGTGGAACATCGCCTTGTGGCCGGCGGCGCAGATGCTGCGGGGGATGCTTTCGGGCGCGAGATTCCCGGTGAGGAAGCCGGGAATGAAATCGGCCAGCTCGACCCAGGCATGGGCGGCTTCGAAGACCTTCGGAGCGGCCCGTTTGCAGTGCAGTATTTTCGACCAGAACCATTCCGAGCTGTAGGTGCCGCCGCACTTGGCCAGGTATCCCGTGCCGTCTTTTCTCGCCGCCTCGGTGATCTCGGCCGCTTCGGCATGGCCGGTGTGATCCTTCCAGAGCCAGGCCTGGGCAGCCAGGTCGTTCGCGAAGCCCGGCCGCATCGCCAGGGGCGTGCCAGCATGGTCGACCGGCATGGGCGTCGAGCCCGTCGTGTCGACGCCGATCCCGACGAGGCCGTCGGGAGCGAAGTCGGGCAGCTTCTTGGCCGCACGCAGCGCGCTGCGCACCGACTTGTAGAAACCTTCGATGTAGTCGGCCGGGTTTTGCCGCGCCAGGTTCGGGTCCTTCGGGTCGAGAAGGATTCCCGCGTCGCCGCTGGGATAGTCGAAGAGGCCGGCGGCGACCTCGCTTCCGTCGGCAACGTCGACCACCAGCGCGCGGACGCTGTTGGTTCCGTAGTCGACACCGAGGGCGAATCGTCGTTGTCCTGCCTTGGCCATGGGGTTCAGCTCTCCGATCTGGGTGCGGAAGACAGCAAAGCGGACGCCTCGCACGGACCGCTGTACGGTAACGGGTTTCGCGCCGCCCGGCAAGTCCCGCGTCTCCGCGCCGAAGGCGGCCGGTCGCCCGGGCGACCCGGCCGAAAATAGGGAGGCGCCCGGGGCCTTGCGCTGCGGGCTTGCAGCCGGGCGGGAAATCGCCGAAAATGAGGCGGAGAACAGGTTCAGGGGCGGTTGAAATGCACGGGCCGGGACGATTAGAATCCCGGTTGGCTGTTGACGCGCCTTTGTTCCACTGCCATTTATTAGAAGGAAGAGACTATGCCCAAGACAACGCGCCGTACCTTTCTCAAAACCGCCACGATCGCGGGCGCCGGCTACTTCGTAGCCGCCGGCACCCAACCGGCGATCAGCCAGTCCGCCAATGAGAGGCTGAATGTCGCCTGCATCGGCGTCGGCGGCAAGGGCGGAAGCGATTCGAGCAACGCCGCTCAGTTCGGCAACGTGATCGCCATTTGCGACGTGGATCGCGGCACTCTGGACGGCAAGGGGAATGCCGACGGGTTCAAGCAGGCCGAGAAGTTCCTGGATTACCGCGAGCTGCTCGCCAAGCACGGCAAGAACATCGACATCTGCACGATCAGCACGCCCGACCACATGCACGCGCCGGCGACTCTTGAGGCGATGCGGCTGGGCATCAGTTGCTACACGCAGAAGCCGCTTACCCGAACGATCTACGAGGCGCGGCTGCTCGCGGAGGTTGCCAGGAAAACCGGCGTCTGCACCCAGATGGGCAACCAGGGGACGGCGTTGGACTCCTCGCGGGAAGCGATCGCCCAGCTCAAATCCGGAGTCCTCGGCCCGCTGAAGGAAGCCTACGTCTGGTCGAACCGCCCGGTCTGGGCCCAGGGGCCGGGTCGCCGGATGACAATGGCCAAGTTCGCCGCCCAGGCCAAGGCGGAGAATCCCGATGCCGCCGAGCGGCTGATTGAAGGCAAGAAGAAGGAGATCGAGCGGGCTCTTGAGAAGCTGGATTGGAAGCTCTGGCTGGGCGTGGCCCCGGAGCGCGAGTACTGGCCCGGCCTGTACCACAGCTTCCAGTGGCGCGGCTGGTGGGATTTCGGCAGCGGCGCGCTCGGCGACATGGCCTGCCACCAGGTGACCGTTCCCTTCGCGGCTTGCGGGCTGAAGGACCCGGTCTCGGTCGTCGCCAAGACCACCGGCCACGACTACGACAGCTTCCCGGCAAGCTCGATCATCGAATTCCAGTTCCCGGCGACCTCGGAACGCCCGGCGATCCCGTTCTGGTGGTACGACCGCAGGGGCAATAAGCCGCCGCAAGAAGTCTTCAGCAAGTGGGGCATCGAGAAGGTGTCCGACAGCGGCGCGATGATCGTCGGCGAAAAAGGCGCTTTCTACAGCAGCGACGACTATTGCGGAAGGTACGAGCTGAAAGGCGTCGAGAAGGTCAAGGTCGACTATGAGAAAGCCGAGAACAAGGGCAATAACGACCTGAACAACATGTGGGAGCTGTTCCGGGCGAAGATTGCGGGCGATCCGAAAATCTGCCATTCGAACTTCATCGACCGCGCCGGCCCCTTGACCGAAACGATCCTCCTGGGCAATCTGGCCGTGTGGGCGGCAGCCAAGGGCGGCGCCGATGGCGAGATGGGAGACTGGGGCGAAAAGGTCGAGTGGGACGCCAAGAATCTCAAGGTGACCAACCTGGACGCGCTCAAGACGCCCGGAGTGGCCGAACTGGTCAAACCGAAGTATCCGGCAGGATATCGGCTCGACTGAGTGCCGCAGAACGATCAATGAGCAACGGCTCGCGCGGTTATCCATTTCCGGGTAGCCGCCGAGCTTGCTCGGCGACCGGCGGCGAATACAGGCGCGGGGCAGGCCCGCGCGGCGATCGTCTGTAATCTGCGACCTGCGACCTGCCACAAGCGCGGGCCGGACCCGCGCGGTTGCCGGGTGGGATCTCGGAGTCGCTCGATGAGAAAGTCAACAGCCATGATGAACAATCTTCTACCGGCGCGCCGTGTGCTCGCCGCGCTGACTGTCTGCTTGATCGGCCTGGCCGGATGCCCCGCGCCCAAGAGCGGTGGTGACGGCGCGGGACAGTCGGCGGGCGGCGCAGCCGGCGTCGATCGAGGGCCCGCCGAGGAAGAACGCGCCCCCGCCCCCGCCCCCGTGCCCGTGCCCGCCACGGCCAAGGCCGAGGACGTGGAAGCCGCCAAGAGACTCCTCGATGGAGTGCCCGGGGCCAAGTACACGGTTCTATCGGGCAGCGTGATGACGGAAATCGTGATTCCGGATGGTTCCGCGTTGACGCCGCAGGACGTCTCCTTGTTCGGAAAGCTCACGGACCTGGAAACGCTCCAAATTCTCAACGACCGCGAACTGAACGACAAGATGGCCGCGGGTTTGGCGGCACTGAAGAACCTGAAGAAGCTGGCTCTGACCAACTCAACGATCGGAGACGCGACCGTCGAATTGATAGCCAAGTCATTTCCGAATCTGACCGAACTGGACCTGTCGT
>JAMOAF010001013.1 GCA_023621895.1 Planctomycetota bacterium | reverse complement strand
GGCTCGCGGGTCTGGAAATCACGCAGTTGCTCGTGGAAAACGGCTGGGTCGCGCTGGCCATCGGGCCGGAGCGGCCGAAACCCTCAGTGGCCGAGCGGACACGCACGGCCCCGAAGTAACGGAGGAGCGGGCTTCTTCTCTGGTTCCCAAGCTCCGGCTTGGGAACCCGCCGTTTCCGTCCTGGTTCTGGTTCCCAAGCTCCAGCTTGGGAACCCGCCGTCTTCACCGCTCAGCCTCGTCAGGCGGAAACGCGTACCGCGCCAGGCGCGAATCGACGGCCGGACTGCCGAGGTAAGCGCACCAATCGTGCTCGCGCCCGACCTGGCATTCCACGCGGACACTCTCGAAGCGAAGCCCGGCGTCGCTCAGTCGCCAGGGGCAGGCCGGTCCGGCAAACCCCAGCGCGCTCGACCGATCGCCGCGTCGCATGCGGGGATAGAGCCGCAAGACGGGGTCCAGGCAGTTGGATGTGATCAGCAGCTCGTCGATGCCGTGAAAGGCCAGGCCATTGCGGCCGCCGGGCAGCAGCCACTCGCTGTCCAGCGCGGCGGCGATGAGCATGACGCGCGCCGGTCGCCGCTCCGCCTCGCGCGTGTCCCGCTGGAGCTGCCAGCCGGCCAACTGCCCGCCCCCGGCCAGGTGCAAGGCGCCCGCAATCACGCGCGCCCCGAAGCTGTAGCCGATCAGCAGTACCGGCGCCTCGGCCGGGAGCCGGTCCAGCCACTCGGCCAGGTAGTAGCTCTGCACGTCGCTCCGCGCGGCCTTCACCAGGGCATCCTGCCGGGGGCCGCCGCCAATCCGGTCGGCCGGCCAGGCCCAGATCACCAGCCGGAACGGCCGACCGGCCGAGTCGCGCTGGAGCCGGTGGAGAATCGGCAGCCCCTGGTTGACCGCCTTGCACTGGTCCGCGCGATTGCCGTGAACGAAGACCACAATCGGAACTTCGGCCAGCGCCGGCTCGAAGAACGCCTCGGCCGTGGCCGCAGTCCATCCTTTGCGAATTTCATCGCGCCGCTGGTAAGAGAACCGGTCGGGGTCGAACCCGACCGGGCGTGCCAAGGGCGCGTGCCGAGTGCTGACGATCCACGCATCGGCGCAAGACTGCCGCGTCTCGGCCCGTGCGCCCTCCACGCCGCCGCCCCGTTCCTCCGCGCCGCGGGCCGGGCAGGAAATCGTTGCCAGACACGTCCCCCATGCAATCGTTGCGATAAGTCGAACGGTAAATGTGCTGTTCATCGGATGCCGCTCTCGTGCATTCTGGGCAAGGCTCCGGGCAGCCGCGCCCGCAAACCTTCACTCTCCAGGGCGGATTCGGGCAGGCGGTTCCGTTTCTTGCGGCGGGCAAGCCCTGCTTGCCATCCAGGATTGCAGTTCCTGCCGCGAAGAACGGGAATTAAACGCCCACTCGGGGTCACGCCATCTTGGGAAAGTGTAGCTTCTACTCAACGTGATGGAAGCTTGGCGGCGGCAGAATGTGGCAAGAAGTCGACGCGTTGCGTTTGCACTTCACTGGCCATGGGGTAGAGTTGTCGGGTTGATGACTCCTTGATGTAGAAGGAACGGACAGGAGAAGCCGGTTATGAGGAAGTTGTTGGTTTTAACCGTCTTGGTCACCACGCTCGCGGCCGCTGGATGCGGAATCTGCGACCGCATGAGGCGGGGGTCGCTGTTCCAGTCGTGGGCGACCACCGAGGTGCCGTGCTACGACTCGTGCGTCACCTGTTCCCCCCAAGATCCCTGCGGGGCGTGCGAATCGTGCGTGCCGGGGACGACCGAATCGGCGCCGATGACTTCGCCGATGACCTCGCCGCCGGCGTCGCCGCCGGTGCTGCCTTCGCCGGGCATCTGACGCCGCCCCGCCTGGCGATCGGAGGCGGCCGGGTCTTTTCGAGACCTCGGGGCAAGCGTCCCGGAAAGACGCCTCCAGCGTGGGGCGCGTCTTGGGCGCAGACGATTCACTGGTCGAAGATTCCCGCGCCGAAGTCCTTGCGACCGGCGTTGGCGGTCGAGTCTTGGGATCGGCGCGCGGGGATTTTGTGCGGTCCTCGAGGCGTTTCGGCGGGCTGGACCTGGGTAGGCGTGACTGCCGGCTTCTCTTCGGCCGGGCGCGCCTCGTAGTCGTCGTAGTCTTCGTAGTTCGAGACGTACCCCGGCTGCACAGCGCGGGTTTTTTCCTGCTCAAACGCTTCGATGACCTTTTGCTGGATCATCTCTCGGCAGCCACTATTGATCGGATGGGCGATATCCGCATAGAGCTTGGCCCGCCCCTCCTCGTCGCGGACTGCCTCGGGCTCCTTCAATCGCGTGCCGCATTGATTGCAGAACGCCGCTCGCAGATGGTTCTTGCAGCGGCACTTGGGACAATGCGCCGTCAGCTTGCGGCTCGGCATGGCGACGAAGGCTCCCCCCGATCCCTCGATGATCTTCAAATCGCGGACGACGAAGCAATCATCAAACGTGATCGAGCAGAACGCCTTTAACCGCTCGCCCGGCTCATCCATCAACTTGATGCGAACCTCTGTGATCTGCACGGCCTGACTCCTTTTTCTTCGGGTCTCTTGGTGCGCATTCAAAGTCCACTCCGCCGCCGGCTGGAGAGCCAAAGGCCACCAGTGCTATGCCGCCGCCTGCCCCGAGCAGTCTTCGCCCTGTGTTCCGCGGATGGCCGCCGCTGCCGCCCCCGGGCGAACCCGAGCGGAACGGCCTCCCTCAGCGGAACACGCGGACTTTTCACGTGACGCCGCGTGCCCCGAAACCGGGGATAGTTTTTCTGCACGCTTGCCGCGAATCGTCCTTGGTCCTCAAAAACAAACGCTCTGGGCAGTGGCTCTCCTAGCGGCAGCCCCGCACTGCGTAGACCATTCCGATTCCGCGTGTTTGCAGGCGCCGTGCAACTCGCCGCGCGTGGCGAGCGTGCCGGCACAGCCCGAAACAACAGGTTCCACTGCCCGTCATCTGGTACCCAACGCAGTCAACGCTTTCCAACTCGCGCCGGACCCTCGCAATCCACGGCGAAAGGACCGACGCGGACGCTTCCAAACGGTTGAACATCGTTTCCGCCATTCGTTTCAGGTCTCCGCGGCCAAATGCCTCGGCAAACGGTCGCAAGGGGCGCGGCTTGTCGGCGATCTGGCAAATCCGGTAGACGTCGGCCGTACCCAACCCTTCCGGAGGCCGCACCACGACCAGATGCAACATTGGCGAAACGGCCGCCGGCGCGATGATTTCACCCCGTCCCCGGCAGATCGAAGCGGCCGGATGAAAAAACAAAGAGACATCGCTCCCCAACTCGGCCCCGACCTGGGCCAACCGCTCGCGCGGCCAGTGCAGACCCCAAAGCACGTTCGCCGCCGCCAGGGCGGCCGCCGCATCGCTCGAACCACCTCCCAAACCCGCGGCGGTGGGAATCCGTTTCCGCAGGCAGACCCGGGTGCCGAACTCGCTGCCCGCACGCCGGCGAAGCAGTTCCAGCGCGCGAATCACCAAATTCGACGAGTCCTCGGGCACGTCGCGGCAACCGGCGTCGCCCGAAGCAAAAAAAAGGCGGAAGTCAATGCGGGAATCAGCCTGCCCGCTCAAGATCAGCGTGTCGTATAGGTCGATCGGGTATACGAGCGTCTCCACCTCGTGGAATCCGTCGCTACGCCGGTTCAACACTTCAAAGAAAAGATTGAGTTTTGCCGGGGCGTGGACAAGCACGCCGTCGGCAGTCTTCTGGAGGTGCATCCTTCACCCCCCTTTAGTAGCAGCCACGTGATCAATGGTTACACTGCCTCTCTATCGCCCGCCAATGAAAAGCGACTTCCTCAACGGCGGTGGACAGCTACTACCTCGTCCGGCGATTCTACCCTTGTCGCAATTGGCGGTCAACATGGATACCCCCAATTTGCGGCAATCCGTGCAAAATGACAGAAATTATTCGTGGCGGCGAGTGATTTGCAGCAGAACGCTCTCCGATTCCGTCCCCGCCAAAGGGGAGGTGGCGAGTTTGCGGAGGCACAGCCCTTTCAATGTGCCGAGATGCCGGGCTTCGCCCCGTTCCTCGATCCAGGCGGGGCCCTTCATCACCAGCAGCCGGTTGAACGAGCCCCAGTGCGGCTTGAGCCATGTAAGGATTTTGTGCAGCCGGGCGACGGCTCGGGCCACAAGCGTATCTCCCCGCCAACGCTCGAGCACAAGCTGGACATTCTCGGCATGAACCGGGATATCGAGGCCCAACTGGGCCACGATGTCGGCCACCGCCCGGGCCTTTTTCCCCACCGAGTCGCAAAGCGACACGTCAAGATCAGGCCGCAGAATCGCCAGCACCACGCCCGGCACTCCACCGCCGGTGCCAAGATCCAGCACCTTCTCGCATTCAGCGAGTTGCTCGGCGAACACGAGGCTGTCGACCAGGTCGCGGCCGACGAACTTCTCGTAGTCCGTGTGCCGAGTCAAGTTGAGCTTCGTATTCCAGTCCCAGA
Source organism: Planctomycetota bacterium (assembly GCA_023621895.1). Taxonomy (GTDB): domain Bacteria; phylum Planctomycetota; class Planctomycetia; order Pirellulales; family Thermoguttaceae; genus JAAYCB01. The sequence goes on along the minus strand of JAMOAF010001013.1, from coordinate 474 downwards.
GCGCGCGGCAGTAGCGCGCCAGCCGCTCAACCTGGTCGTCGGGCAATTGAATCTCGTGGCGCGCCATGGCGGCGGTGAGCGGAGCGTCGGACGATTTCACGCAACGATTTTCCTAAAAACAAGGGCCTGGCCTGGGGCGCAGTCGGCCAGCCGGATTGCCTCTGCCCAAGCCACCCTGGGGTACATAACCCGCGCCGGCGGCCGAGCATCGGCCGGCCGATCCCGCGAGCCTCTCCAATGCCACGGATCGTGCCTTGCGGCAACCGGCCCGAAGGCGATTGCATCGGACGGGGTAACTCGGTAGCATACGGGGCGCGATGTCAGGGGAAGTCGCCGCGCCAAATAGCCGTTTTCGTCAGGCCCCGCGTTTTTTTTCCGGAGAGAGTCTGCTGAGCAACCATTTGACTGGCCGTGGTGTCTTGCGTCAAGCGGCCGCCGTGCGGCGCGAGCCTCGCCAGGGCACGACGTTTCACC
>JAMOAF010000137.1 GCA_023621895.1 Planctomycetota bacterium | reverse complement strand
GTCTGCGCGGAAGCGATCGAGCCGATTCTCGGTCAAGTCGCAAACTCGTCCGCCGGGCATCAGAGAATTGATCGCGAAAGCGCGAAAGCGCGAAAAAGACAAGTAGCCGAAGTAAGCGCGTTTGGTGGATCGCGTCTCTTGATCCCCTCCAGTTTCCTGGTTTCGCGCTTTCGCGTTTTCGCGATTATCTGGCAATTATGCTGAAGTCCCCGTGCGGCTGATCCGGCCGTCGCGTGAGCCGCACCAGGCGTCATTTCTCCGGAAGATTGGCCGTCCGCTCGGCCAGGCTCGGGAACTTCGGCAGCGCGGCGCTCGGCACCGGCTCGTACCAGAACGTGGCGCAGGACCAGTCGTCCTGTGTTTCCACCAAACCGGCCTTGTAGGCGATCTGCTGGATCGTGATCCGGCACTCTTTCCGCCAGGCGATCGGGTCGGGCAGGTGCCAGCGGTACATGGAGACGAAATTGTCCTGGTTCAGGCTACAGCCGTTCAGCGGGAACGGCGTCTGCTGGATTCCCCACGACAGTCCCACGTAGTCCTCGCTGCCGGTTCCGCAAATTGTGGGAAACTCGCCGTCGCCGTCCATGTAGGCCTTGATCTCGCCCTCGCCCCACCACTGATCAGGATGAAGGTTGCGGATGCCGATCACCGAACCGATGAAACGGCCCTTCGCCTGGCGCTTGGGCAGCAGCTCGAAGTCGCGCTTTTCGGTCGTCGGGTTCTCGCGGCGAAACAGCACGTGCAGTCGCCCGGCGTCGGCCGGATGCTTGTCTCCAAGCGTGTAGTCGATCTGGTAGTAGAGCGGGATGTCTTTGTCTCCCTCGTTGGTGAACGACACTCGGGCGCGGCGCGCGAACGGCATCGGCAGCCAGATGTTCATCCCCGCGCTTTGACCGGCCGAGTGCACCGCCGACGCGTACGGCTTGACGATCCCGTGAGCGATGCCGAAGAAATCCGCCACGGGGCACTCGATGCTCGGGTGCTCCTGGTCGTCCCACCAGGCGCGCACGACCAGGCTGCGGAGATTCTTGGGAATCGGCCGCGTTGTCATCCAGATATGGCGGATCGTGCCCGGCCCCTCGATGTTGCACAAGGAAACCGTCTCCCCCGGCTTGATGGACCGGCTGGGCGCTCCCTTGCGCCCGACCCCGAGGTTGCTGGCCGCCTTGCCCCCCTCGCCCGGCGCCCCGGTGGGGTTCTCAAAGGAGATCGAGCGCGACAGCAGGCCCGTGTCGAGCAGATACGGCTGGGCCGCCAGGTCGACCGGCGCCTGGGCGGAGACCGGCGCGGCAACCAGCAGGCTGGCAAGCATCACGACCGACAGCGGCGGAACGAAAACGCGGTAGCGGGCGCACATCTTGACGACTCCTTGTGCCAATTTCAGGAAACGAGTGAACGGCCCTCTCGCCCGACATTCTAAACGCCGTGGCGCGCGAGCACCAATTGTTTCTGCACCCGCTGTCGGAGGGGGACAGTTGATCTAAGGCGAGCCCCCAAGAAAGGTGGCCGCGCCAGGGATTCTGCCGCTTCGCGGAAATCGCCCGCCGGTTGTGTAACCCGAACCGCGGGGGGCGCATCCAACGGAAAGGAAGCACAGAAACGGCCGCGAATTCGGCGGTTTACCGTCGATACACGACCTCTGGCAAATTCTCAGGAAGGAAGCTGTTATGAGTTTAACCGGAACCAACTGGGTGTTTCTGATCCTGGCCCTCGTGCTGGGCGCTCTGGCCCTTTACTCGTCGTTGCAGGGAACCTGCCCGTGGAGCCAGGCCGGGGAGTCGCCGGCGGCGTCCGCCGCCACTACGCCGACGTTGGCCGAGGAGAGCGCCAGGCTGGTCTATGCCGACCAGTCGAGTTTCGAGCATTGGGTGCTCCGGTCGCAGGAACCCGTCCTGGTCGATTTCTATGCCGACTGGTGCGGACCCTGCCAGCGCCTTTCGCCGATACTCGACCGAGTCGCCGAGCAATTGACTACCGGCCGGATTGTGAAAGTCAATGTCGACGACAGCCCCGGTCTGGCAGCGCAATACCGCGTCCAATCGATTCCCACAATGGTGCTTTTCGAGGGTGGCAAAGAGGTGCAGAGGCTGAGGGGCGTCCAGAGTGAAGCAGAGCTGGCAAACCTGTTCACCACCCGTTAGCCGCGCGCTTGTCCGGCCCCCCCCAAACAGACCAGCCCAAAACGCAGCCCGAAAAACACCTACCGCGGAAACTCCCAAACCCGCAAACCGGTGGTGTTCAGATAAACGGGAATGTTCTGCGTCCCCGGAACCGCCTCGGCGATCGCGCGGAGCATCTGGCGATTCTTGGCCGCCTCGGCGCCGCCGAGCAGCGTCACCGAGCCGCCGTCCCCCCCGGCGCCGTTGACTTTCCAGCCAATTGCTCCGTGGCGTCGGGCGACATCGATCACCGCCTGGTGCGTGGCGCTGACCAGTTCCGGATGCAGGGCGGCCTGCGCGTCGGTGTTGTCGATCATCGCCCGTCCCAAGGCGGGGAAATCTCCCGCGTACAGCGCGTCGCGAGCGCGGATCGGCGTCCGCCGCAAGGGGTGGAGCTTTTCCGCGTCCGGCCCGGCGTCCTCCAACTCGGCAATCACCCGCTCGTGGACCTTCGACGAACTGTGCGACTGGCCCAGGAAAATCAGCGAAAGCCTCGCCTCCAATTCCCAGAGCGTGGAGTGCGAAAGGAGCAAAGGGCTGACGATTGCGTGCGGGTATTCGAGAATCTCGATGTAATTGATGCCGCCATAGGCCGACGCCAACTGGTCCTGCACTCCGCACTGCTGGTGCAAAAGCTCGGTCTCGATGCGGTGGGCGGCGCGGGCCAGCTCGTGGGGTGTCAAGCGGCCGGGCGTCAACAGGTCGAGCGCGCCGATCAATGCCACGCTCACCGCCGCGCTGGTGCCGGTCGAAGCGCCGGCCGGCGCCTCGCAGAAGATGTCGATCTCCAGCGCCAGATCGTCCGGCACGCCCATGAATTGCAGCGCGGCTTCCAACAGCGGATGCCGATCGTAAGTACCGCCCACCCCCTCCAGCGTGTAGCGTTCTCCGTAATTCTCGGCGTAAATCGTGACCGCCGGGCGGCTGGCGTCCCGCTCGAAAACCCGCATCTGCACCTCGGCCATCGGGCAGACGGCGATGTTCAGCACCTTGCCGAACTTGGCAAACCAGGTGTCCGTCCAGCCGCCGAAATCGTTGATCCGGATCGGAGCGACGCTGTTGATGATCCGCACGGGTTCTTGACCAAGGCCCATTTTGCCCTCTCTCCAATCCGGAGTTCGCCCAAATACAACCGATTGCCTGCCAGGCCGCCAGGTCCGGACGAGGCACCAGCCGAGTGAGGGGGGGCGTGCGCCGAAAGCCCGCTCCCGTTAGGAATCTGATCGGCCCTGGCCCCTGGTATGGTTTATTCTGGTTCGCCTCGCCTGCCGTTTCAACAGGTCGCTTCTTGTCAATATTCGCGCTTGGTGACCAGCCCCGGCTGTGGCACCGGGTATTTTCCCTCGGCGTCGGGCTGTAGCGGCGCCGGCGAGTCGGCCGTCAACCGGTCGATGCCGGGCGCGAATTCGTGATCCGACTGGGCAATCTCGTCGTAGGTGACCGTCCTGCCGGTGTGCGCCGCCATCCGGCCCATCGAGGTCACGAGGCTGGCTTCCGCCCCGCGCCGCGCTTCGTTGTAGGGCCGATCGGCGCGGATCGCGCCCACCAGGTCGTCCCATTCGAGCTGGTAGGGGTTTTGCTCGGGCGGGGCTTTCCAGAGAATCTTCGCGTCCACCGGGTCGTGCCCCTGGTAGGTCCGGCAGGTGCCCCGCCCCGTGGTGTTGCTGGAAATCGTGCCCAGCCCCTTCGTACCGTGCAGATACCCGGCAAAATGCGACTCGCATCCGGCCATGCAGCGGCCGAACAGGAACAGCTTCGTGCCGTCCGCAAAGGTGTATTCGACCGAGTAGTTGTCGAAGTTCTGGTCGAGGCTGTCGCCGCGGAAGTGGCGGCCGCCCAGGCCGTGCGCTGCGATCGGCCAGGCGCCCTTGATCCAGCACAATTCGTCGATGTTGTGGATGTAGAAATCGCTATAGCACCCGCCGCTTGCCCAGAGGAAGGCGTGGAAGCGCTGGATCTGATACATCAGATGGCTGATCCCTTCCGGCTTGGGCGGCGCCGCGAAGAACCCGATCGGCGCATGCAGCCTGTAGGCGCGCAGCATCACCAGGTCGCCGATCTCTCCGTCTTGAACCCGTTTGCAGAGTTCCTGCCGGGCCTGGCAATGCCGCCACATCAGGCCGACGCCCACCTTCAGGTTCTTCTTCGCAGCCTCGTCGGCCAGGAGAATCATCTTTTTCGTCGTGGGTCCATCGACGGTGACCGGTTTTTCCATGAAGACGTGGACGGCCTTTTCAATCGCATAGGCGAAATGGGGCCAGCGGAAGGCCGGCGGCGTGGCCAGGATCACGACGTCGCCCGGCTTCAAGCAGTCGATCGCCCGCCGATACGCGTCCAGGCCGATGAACTTGCGATCCTCCGTCACGTCGCATTGCTGGGCGAATTGCTGCTTCAATTGCTGGTGGCTGCTCTTGAGCCGCTCCTCGAACACGTCGGCCATGGCCACCAGGCGGATCGGTCCGCCGCGGACCGACAAGGCGTTGGCCGCCGCGCCGGTCCCGCGGCCCCCGCAACCGACCAGGGCGACGCGGATCGCGTTGTCTTCTGCGGCGTGAACCCGCGGAACGGCGGTAGCCGCCAGCGCGGCCAGCGTGCTGCCGCGCTGTAGGAACACTCGGCGTGTGGATCGGCACTTTTCTTGGCTGTTCATCGAAGACCTCCCGGAATCGAGGAATCGTGGGATGGGGAGCGCCCGTTGACTTCAGCACCAGAGTATACACCGGCTTGCCCGAGAGAACAGCAAGACGGCCGAATGCCGCAACCTCATCGCAGCGATCGGCTTG
>JAMOAF010001076.1 GCA_023621895.1 Planctomycetota bacterium | reverse complement strand
GTCCGTTTCGATGACGGGCGACGCCACGCCAAGTTTGAAATGCGTGTTGAGGAATGTGTAGAAAGCGGATCGGGTGACAGCGTTGTCGTTGTGCGGGCAGTGCTCGCCGCGCTCGAGGAAGACGTTGCTCTTCTTGCCGTACAGCCCATACAGCGTCTGCAACTCGGGAAAGCCCTTGGTGGCCATCTCCTTCGTCCAGTCGTTCGCGGTGTTCATGCCCTGCGGCTTCGGCGCGAACAATGCGGCGAACTCCACATTGCCGGTATTCACGCGAAGCAGGCTCGCGTTCTCGCAGGTGCAGCCACCCTGCATCGCGGTGCTATCTTATTGTCTGCATGGCGAATGCCCTCGGCCGACCAACGGGAGGCCGGGAAAAACCGGGCTCCCGTTGGTCGCCCTCGACCATTGGCGCAGGGGTCAATAGCGCGGGCCGCGCACCCCGACCGCGCTGCCGCACATCGCAACGCTCGAGAGGCCCTGCTCATTTCAGCTCTGCGAACATCTCCAGCAGAGTGTTGACGATCTTGGTCGAGGCCTGCACTTCGACCTTGTTGCTGCCCAGCCAGGCGGCGGTCCGCTCGATGGTGAAATCGAACCGCGGCGTGAGTTTCTCGGCCTGGTTGGCGCACACCCGCTCGGCCACGTCGCGCAAGAAACGATCGCCCGTCAGGGCCGCGAACATCCAGTTGCCTTCCTCGAAGACGTGCCCTTGGCGATCGATGGCCCCGTGCAACATGCTGCCGCCATAGAGGTCCAGGTAGCCTTCCAGCAGCTTGTCCCCGGGACACAGCGCGCGAAGTTCGTCCGGCTTCAGCGGCGTGCCGACGTGGTTGAAACTGTGCTCGTAGACCAGTCCGTTCAGCTCGGCCGCGGCCGGGCCATGCAGCGTGTCGACGCTGCTGACGTGGCGGGCCATTTCCAGTCCGCGGAGGAAGTAGCGGCGGTCGCCGCTGCGCATCCACTGGACGGCCGTCGACCACGCCATGTCGTACTCGCTGTTGCCGTAGTTCAGCACGCGCTCGCCGAACCAGTCGCCGAAGTGCATCCAACCATAGGTCCGGTGCTGCTGCCGATCGGCCAGGCTCTTTTGGAAACTAGCCTCGAAGTAACGCTCGTACTGCTCCCACTTGCCGCTGGTCTGGGCGAAAATCGGACGGCCGAGCACACCGGTGGCGCAGAGGTACGCGGGCGGGGCCTGGGGCAGCAGTCGTTGGCTCGTCCACTCGGCCAACTGCAACGGCGGCTCGGCCGGGTCGTGCTTGACCCACACCTGCCGGCGGATCAATTGCCCTCCGCTGACGCGGTATAATCCGTCCTGGCACCAGGCGTAGAGCTTCGAGAACAGCTTGCGGCTGGCCGGATCGCCATAGGCGTCTCTCGGCAGAGGCGGCAGCAGTTCCACACGCAACCCTTCCGGCCGGATGGCCAGGCCATTGGGATAGGCCTGCCAGAAATCCGGCACACATACGGCCATGCTCTGACGGTCGCCCCGCAGCACCGCTAGTCCCGTGGCCTGCTTGCCCTGCCGCGTGCCAGAGGGCGTCTGTAGGGTAAAATGATCGTCGCGATCCTGGACGAGCGACAGGCCTTGCCTGGTGATGGGCTCCAGCGGCATGTCGCCCAGCGAACCCTCGAGCGGACTCTTCGATTCAGGGCCAAGCAAGCTGATCGATCGCAGCGTGCGGAAACTGCGCGGGCCCTGGTCGCTCGTGACCGAGATGTCCCAGCCGTGAAGCTTGCCCTGCCATAGTTCTAATCGCACGAGGTACGACCAGCCGGCCGGCCCTTGCGGACCGACCAGCGGCCCGGCCCATTTCACAGCGGCGCGAACCGGCCCGTTGCTCTCGACGGCGAAGCTCGCGGGGTCGGCCGGTCCGCAGACCAGCGTGACGCCTTGCCCATCGACTACCTGCAAGCCACCCAGCGGGAAACTGCGCTGCTTGCTGACTTCGATGCGCTCGCCGCCGGCCACGAGCGTCCACGCGTGAGAGCCGTCGTCAATCGCCAACAAGCGTTCGCCCGTGGCCGGTTGCGGCCAGTCGGGCCTGGCCTGCAAATGATAAGTGCTCGGCTGCGCGCTGGTATCGGCCAGGAAGCTCAGCACGGCCCATTTGACGCTGCCGTCGGGCCAGCGGGAGAACAACTCGGCCTCGAGCGGCATGGGTTTGCCCCGCGGGTCGAACAGGCGCAGGTCCTCGACGCGGGCCAGCCGGCCGCGGCCAAAGGGCATACCGATCGTGGCCGGCCAGCTCGACCGCGGATGCGCGGTGGGCTCGACGACTTCAAGCGGGATGTTGTCGGGCACGGTGGCTGGAGGGTCCGGCGGAGCCGCGCGGAAGCGAAGCACCTCGGAAACGATCGCACGCCCGGCATGCGTGCTCACGACGCGGGCCTGGTAGGTTTTCGCCGGGTCCAAGCCTGCCAGTCGTGCGCGATGGTTTCGGCCGCGATACGCGCTGGGCTCGGTCTTCTGCCCAAAGTCGTCCGTGCCGAATTCCACATACCCGCTTTCCATAAGGCGGCTGGTGGTCCAGCAGAGGTCGACCTGGCCGGGCGTTTCCGACCAGGCCGTCAAATGCTCGCACTTGGGCTCGGGGAGCACGATGGGCGCGGTGGCCAGCAGCAGCTTGTCCACTCGGCAGCCGGCCTGGCCGACGCAACGGAAGCTCAGCCGATCACCGGCTCGTAGCTCCAGGGGCTGGCTGAAGCAGAACAGAACCGGCTCGTCTTCGGTGCCGGTGGCGGCGATGCGCCCGACTTCGCTCCCGTTGACTGTCACCGACAGCTCTTCCATCACGGCTGCGGCGTCGGTCATCGCCAGGGCGGGCCAGTAGCGGCCGGCGGTCTTGACCACGTAGGTAAAGGAGTCGCCGGGCGCGGCGCCGCGCAACCAACCGCCGTTGCCTTCGCGCACGAAGCCCGATAGCACCAGGTCGCCGATAAACACCCCGAAGCCCCGCTTGCCCCTGTTGAGCCAGAGTTCCAGGCCGCTGTAGGCCTCCTCGCGGCGCACGTTCGCCGAGCATCGGGGCACGGGCACGAAGCGCAGATAGTCGTAGTAGGCCGGGCCGGGATTGCTCTCCGGTGCGGCGAAACGGTCGTCGATCCAGATCTCGAAGGGCTGAGCGCCGATCTCGCGCCGGCCTAGATTCAACTCGCCGCCGGCGTAGCGTTGCCACTGTTTCCCGTCCAACGAATAGGCCAAAGGACGCCCGGGCGGGCTGACGTGCACCTGGTACAGGCCCGGCTTCAGACCGCGGACCACGGTATGTAGCGGCGGGGCGCCCTCCTCGGGGGCGGCGCGATCGGTCTTCACCGGCGGCGAGGCGAGCACGGCCCCGCCCGATCGCTTCTTCTCGATCTGCGCCTCCTTGGTCCACAGGTTCCAATGGTCGGCCGTCGTGCGGTCGCGAAGCCAGGCTCCGGCCGGCTCGGAGACGCCTTCGGCCTCGAACACGATCCCCGGCGGCGTCAGCGCGAATGCCGTCTGCGGACACAACAACAGCGCGCACCAGATGCAACACCACGGGGAGACTGAACGGTTCATGGCACACCCAGGAGATTGGATGCGGCGGGATAAATCGTGGAGTGAACCGCCATCTTCATACCATGGCCGCCGACGGCAGGCAAGCAGGGTACCCCTTTCCCCTTTCGCCCAGCGGCGTCGGCGCTCGCTGACCATCGTGTTCGCCCGCGGGTAAACCCGCGCCGCGGCGATTCGATCCGGGTAGCCGCCCAATGACCGCCTCGCGTCAGGAGTTGACGCGTGCCGGCGCGGGGCGTACAACCGGAGGTGCAGGCTCGGAAATTCACGCGGAGACCGGCCTGTTCTGCCCCATTTCCCGCCTATCTTGGCGGACGTAGCATGTCCACAAATCCCACCCGTCGACAATTCCTGGCTGCGGCTTCGGCCGGAGCCGCGTTGAGCCTCACGGCGACCAGCTACGCCCGAGTCGTCGGTGCCAACGAGCGGATCGCGCTGGGCCTGATCGGCTGCGGATAATAAGAGTTGAACGCCATCGGAAACCGCGGCTCGCCGTTGAAGAACAGGGTGGGCTTGCCGGTGCAGGGTCTGATCTGGCAAGTGACTTTGCCCGCAGCCGATTCCGCCGCGACACCCTTGGCAGAGGGCATCACAAGCAAAGCCAGCGGCATGAGGCAACCGAGGATGCGGGAAATTCCCGCGGCGAAAACCGCGAGCCGTTTAAGGGCCGGGTTCAACCAAGTCGGTGTATGAGCAGGTGCGATGGCAGCGTTCTCCAATTGAAACGATCCTCACGGTCGGGTTTGCCCGGAGGCAGGCACGGTTCCTGCCGCAGCGCATCGTCAATGCCGTCGGCGGCCGAATCGACAGGCGACGCGACGTTTGCCGTCAGAGTCGACAGGAAGGCCCAAAGAACTGGCGCGAATCGGACAGAATCGGCATGGCAGAATTCTCAGGAGCAATGGGCGGGATCAGGGGGAGGTCCCGGATGGCGAGTCTTACCATACTGTGCGGGGAAGGCAGCCGCAGGACTTCGCCACAGGAGGGGCAATGGACCGCCGCGGCAGTGGAATCGAGCGCCGATTCCGGCGGGTTGACAACCCACGGCGGCCCGGACATGATTTATCGCGGGCCTGGGGTCCTTTTTGCCGATGACAAACACCGCCGCACACCGCCGTGCATGTACCCGCTCGGCGAGGCGCCGTGAGCGGGCCGGTGAATCACATTCAACAGGCAGTCCTTCCGTTCACGACAAGAGACAACGCGATCCATGTTATGAGAAACGGCGACTCATCCATGCCCCTCCTGCGCGCATTGGCTCTCGTTCTCTCAGCCCTCTGTAGCCTGCGGGCGGCGGACTTTCGCGCGGCTGTCGCCGTTTACGAACCGCCTCAGGTCGCAGTGCCAGCCGGAACAACAACTGTTCCGCACAATCCGGCGCACTATCTTACTGCCAAGC